>DASQIG010000001.1:0-6364 GCA_035631735.1 Burkholderiales bacterium
CCGACGACCATCGGCGGGCTGCTCTCGGCCATCGGCATCGCCGGCATGGGCCGCATGATCGCGAAGAACGTGATGGCGATGTCCGGGCGCGCGGTGGAAGCCGCGGGCGACGTCGACGTGCTGCTGCTCGACAAGACCGGCACCATCACGCTCGGCGACCGCCAGGCTTCGGCGTTCCTGCCGGTCGGCGGTGTGAACGAGCGCGAGCTCGCCGAGGCGGCGCAGCTCGCTTCGATCGCCGACCAGACGCCGGAAGGCCGCTCGATCATGGTGCTCGCCAAGCAGAAGCACGGCCTGCGCGAGCGCGATCTCGCCTCGCTCAACGCCACCTTCGTGCCGTTCTCGGCGCACACCCGCATGAGCGGCGTCGACTTCGGCGGCCGCCAGCTGCGCAAGGGCGCGGCCGATGCCATCCAGCAACACGTGGAAAAGCAGGGGGCGCGCGTGCCGCGCGAGCTGTCGGTGATCGTTGAAAGCATCGCGCGGCGCGGCTCCACGCCGCTGGTCGTTGCCGATGGCACGCGGGTGCTGGGCGTGATCGAGCTGAAGGACATCGTGAAGGGCGGCATCAAGGAGCGCTTCGCGGAGCTGCGCCGCATGGGCATCAAGACCGTGATGATCACCGGCGACAACCGCCTGACCGCCGCGGCGATCGCGGCCGAGGCGGGCGTGGACGACTTCCTCGCCGAAGCGACCCCGGAAGCGAAGCTGAAGCTGATCCGCGAGCACCAGGCGCAGGGCAAGCTCGTCGCCATGACCGGCGACGGCACCAATGATGCACCGGCGCTTGCGCAAGCGGATGTGGCGGTCGCTATGAACACCGGCACGCAGGCGGCGAAGGAAGCCGGCAACATGGTCGATCTCGACTCGAACCCAACCAAGCTCATCGAGGTGGTCGAGACCGGCAAGCAGATGCTGATGACGCGCGGCGCGCTTACCACGTTCTCGATCGCCAACGACGTCGCCAAGTACTTCGCCATCATCCCCGCGGCGTTTGCCACGACCTATCCCGAGCTGAACGTGCTGAACGTGATGGCGCTGCAGACGCCGCAGTCGGCGATCCTTTCGGCCGTGATCTTCAACGCGCTCGTCATCCCGGCATTGATACCGCTCGCCCTCAAGGGCGTGCGCTATCGCCCGGTCGGCGCCGCCGCAGTGCTGGCGAGAAACCTGTGGATTTACGGCCTGGGCGGAATCATCGTGCCCTTCGTCGGCATCAAGATCATCGACCTGATCCTGGTCGTGCTCGGACTTGCGTAGGAGAACGCCATGCTGCAAACCACGCTGCAATCGATCCGCGCCCTCATCGTTTTCACGGTCATCACCGGCGTCGCCTATCCGCTCATCGTGACCGGAATCGCGCAGGTCGCATTCAAGCAACAGGCGAACGGCAGCCTGATCGTCAAGGACGACAGGGTGCTCGGCTCGCGGCTCATCGGACAGCCGTTCTCCGATCCGAAATACTTCTGGAGCCGCGCGTCAGGGACTTCGCCGCAGTCGTACAACGGAGCCTCCTCCTCCGGCACGAATCAGGGGCCTACCAATCCTGCGTTGAAGGAGGCAGTGGAAGGCCGCGTGAAGGCGCTGCGCGATGCGGGCGCTGACGCCGCGACGCCGGTGCCGGTCGATCTGGTCACGGCTTCGGGCTCGGGCCTCGACCCGCACATCTCGCCTGCGGCCGCGGAATACCAGGTCGCGCGCGTGGCGAAGGCGAGGAACCTGCCCGAAGACAAGGTGCGCGCTCTCGTGGAGCGTTACACCCAGGGTCGCCAGCTCGGCATCCTCGGCGAGCCGCGCGTCAATGTCCTCGAGCTCAATCTCGCGCTCGATGCCGCGACCAAGTGAGACGCGAGACCCTGGACGAGCTGGTGCGGGTCGCCCTGCCGTTGGCGATCATCGCCGCGCTGCTGGTGCTGCGTTCGTGCAGCAGCTAGCTCGATCTTCACCGACGTTTTCCCATGGGCATTCGCTCTTTACGCCGTCTATACGGGCGATGGCCTACTCTCGCGGCATGAAGGCAATCGTCACAAAGGGCATGCTGCCGGTCGATTTCGACAAGGGCGCGCCGTTCGAGAAACACGCCGCGAACGCCGACGCGTGGAGGGGCCAGCCGCGGCACGGCGCCCCTGAAGTCTCCACGCTACGCATCTCGCTGACGTCGGCGGCGGTGTGCATCGCGATCCTCGCATGGGCCATGGCCAACGCGTACCTGAGCCAGCTCTGACCGACCGGCGCCTCTGCATGCCCTCGCTCGAGTTCGTGGTCGAGGCGGCGCAAACCACGCTCGTCGTGGACACCATCCGCGCGGCCGGTGGCGAGGCGCTCGAGCGGCTCACGATCGCGCCGCTCGACGGCACGCCGCGCTACAGGATCATCGCCGCGCTGAAGGGCGAGCTCGTGCCGGTGGTGATGAAGGCGGTGATGAATGCGCTGGAGAAAAGCGGCTAAAGTGGCGGCGTGAGCGCCGTCCGCCCCGACCCCGATGCGCTGCTCGCGCGCGTGCAGCGCGAGGAGGCGAAGGCGCGGCGCGGCAAGCTGACCATCTTCTTCGGCGCCACGGCGGGCGTCGGCAAGACCTACACGATGCTCGAGGCGGCGCACGAGCGAAAGCGCAAAGGCGCCGACATCGTCATCGGCTACGTCGAGCCGCACGGTCGCGCCGAGACCGAGGCGCTCCTCGAAGGTCTGGAGCGGCTGCCCTATCTGCAGCTCTCGTATCGCGGCCGCACGCTGCGCGACTTCGACCTCGACGCGGCGCTCGCGCGCAGGCCCGAGGTGCTGCTGGTGGATGAGCTGGCGCACTCGAACCCGGTGGAGGCGGAGCCCAAGCCGCGCCACGCCAAGCGCTGGCAGGACATCGAAGAGCTGCTGGTCGCCGGGATCGACGTCTACACCACGGTGAACGTGCAGCACGTCGAGAGCCTGAACGACGTGGTCGCGGGCATCACCGGCGTGCGCATGCAGGAGACAGTGCCCGATGCGGTGTTCGAGAACGCCGACGAAGTAGTGCTCATCGACACGCCGCCCGACGAGCTCCTCGAGCGCCTGCACGCCGGCAAGGTGTACATCCCGGAGCAGGCGAAGAACGCGATCGAGAATTTCTTCCGCAAGGGCAATCTGATCGCACTGCGCGAGATGGCGCTGCGCACCACGGCCGAGCGAGTCGACCGCGCCATGCGCGAGTATCGCGAGGGCAAGGGCATTCGCGCCACGTGGGCTGCCGGCGAGCGCCTGATGGTGGCGATCGGTCCGGACGAGCAGGGCGAGCGCCTGATCCGCGCCGGCAAGCGGCTTGCGAACGCGCTGCACGGCGACTGGATCGCGGTGTACGTCGAGACGCCGCGGCTGCTGCGGCTGTCGGAGGAGAAGCGCAACCAGCGGATCGCGCTGCTGCGCCTCGCGGAGTCCCTGGGTGCCGAGGCGGTGACCCTTTCGGGCGCGTCGGCGGGCGAGGCGCTCGCCGAGTATGCGCGCGAGCGCAACGTCACGCGCATCGTCATCGGCCGGCCGCGTCGGCCGCTATGGCAGCGGCTGCTGCGGGCGTCGACCTACGGCGAGCTGCTCGCGCGGACCGAGGGCATCGACGTGCACGTCGTCGGCGGCGGCGAGGCCGCAGCGCTGAGAAGCCCGTTCCTCGCGCGCACGCGCGCCTACCTCGGCGCCGCGCCGCCGAGCCGCAAGCTGCGCTGGCCCGGGTACGCCTGGGGAGTCGCGGCGATTGCGGTCTGCACGATCGCGGGCGGCTGGATGAGCCCGCTTTTCGAGCTCACCAACATCGCGATGGTTTACCTGCTCGCGGTGGTTCTCATCGCCGCGCGCTATGGACGCGGGCCGGCGGTGGCGACGTCCGTGATTGCTGTCGCGGCGTTCGACTTCTTCTTCGTGCCGCCGCAGCTCACCTTTGCGGTGAGCGACATCCAGTACCTGATCACGTTCGCCATCATGTTCGCCGTGGCGCTGATCATCTCCAACCTGACCGCGAGCGTGCGCCTGCAGGCGAATGTCGCCGGCCACCGCGAGCGGCGCACGGCGCTCCTGTACGCCATGGCGCGCGAGCTGGCGGCGACGCGTGGCCAGGAGGCGATGGCGCGCGCCGCGGTGCGCCACGTGAGCGAGGTGTTCGACAGCCAGGTCGTCGTCCTGCTGCCCGATGCGGGCGGCAAGCTGCACCATCCGAGCGGCGAGGCCTTGCCGGGTTCGCTGCGCGGCGCCGATCTGGCGGTGGCGCAATGGGTGCAGGACCACGGCGAGGCCGCAGGGTTCGGCACCAGCACGCTGCCCGCGGCAGAAGCGGTGTATCTGCCGCTCAAAGGCTCGCAAGCGGTCCTCGGCGTGCTCGCCGCGCTGCCCGCGAATCCGCGACGGATCCTGCTGCCGGAGCAGTTCCACCTGCTCGAGACCTTTGCCGGCCAGATCGCCATCGCGCTGGAACGCGCGCATCTTGCCGAGCAGGCGCAACGCGCCCAGGTGGAAGCGGAGACCGAGGGCCTGCGCAACGCGCTGCTCGCCTCGATCTCGCACGACCTGCGCACGCCCCTTGCTGTGATCGCCGGCGCCTCCTCCAGCCTCGCCGAGCGCGGCGAGCGCCTCTCGCCCGAAGAGCGCAAGGCGCTCGCGCTCTCGGTGTTCGAGCAGTCGCGCCAGATGGGCGAGCTGGTGGGCAAAGTACTCGAGATGACGCGGCTCGAGGCCGGCGTGATCGCGCTCAATCGCGACTGGCATGCGATCGGCGAGATCACCGGGTCGGTGCTGCGCCGCATGGAAGAGCGCCTCGCCTCTCATCCGGTGCGCGTAGACCTGCCGATGGACCTGCCGCTGGTGCGCATCGACGCCGCGCTCATTGAGCAGGTGCTCGTCAATCTGCTCGAGAACGCCGTCAAGCACACGCCGGCCGACACGCGCATCACGCTGCGTGTTGATCGGCGTGACGACGCGCTGCTCGTCTCGGTGGAGGACGACGGTCCGGGCCTGCCGCAGGGCGATCCAGAGCAGCTGTTCGCCAAGTTCCATCGCGGCGCGCCCGAGAGCTCGGTCGGCGGCGTGGGGCTCGGGCTCGCGATCTGCCGCGCGATCGTGCGCCTTCACGGCGGCAAGATCTGGGCCGAGCGCCGTCCGCCCGAGAACGAAGGCGTAACTCCAGGCGGCGCTGCCTTCCGTTTTACGCTGCCGCTGGAGGAAGCACCGCAAATCCGCACCGAAGCCGCAGCATGAGCGAAGCGCGCGCGACGGTGCTGATCGTCGAGGACGAGCCGGATATCCGCCAGTTTCTGCGCTCCTCGCTCGGCACCGAGGGCTATCGCGTCGTCGAGTCGGCAAACGGCGAGCGCGGCTCCATCGACGCCGGCACGCACAAGCCCGACCTCGCGATCGTCGATCTGGGGCTGCCCGACGTCGATGGTGTCGAGGTGATCCGGCGGATCCGTACCTGGTCGGCGATGCCGATCATCGTCCTTTCGGCGCGCGCGCTCGAGCAGGCCAAGGTGCAGGCGCTCGATGCGGGCGCGGACGACTACGTCACCAAGCCGTTCGGCGTCGGCGAGCTCCTCGCGCGCGTGCGAGTCGCGCTGCGCCACCGAGCCCGCTCGGCGGCGGGCAAGGCGGTGCTGAAGCTCGGCAACGTCGCGGTCGACCTGCAACGCCACCGCGTACAGCGCGAGGGCGCCGAGGTGCATCTGACCGCGCTCGAATTCCGGCTGCTCACCTGCCTCGCGCAGCACCTCGGCATGGTGGTCACGCACCGCCAGCTGTTGCGCGAGGTGTGGGGGCCCTCGTACGTCGAGCAGACGCACTACCTGCGCATTTACATGAAGCAGCTGCGCGACAAGCTCGAAGCCGATCCGATGCGGCCGCGGCACTTTTTAACGGAAACCGGCGTCGGCTACCGGCTCGTCGCGGACGACGAGCCGGTGGGGTGATAACACTTTTACTGCCGAGCCTTGCGAGTCGTGGCACCATTCGCATCGAAAGACGGCGCGCATGACAACGAATACCAAAGGCCCGCTCCGCGTGTTGATCGCCGATGACAACCGCGACGCGGTGATGGTCCTCAGCATTCTCCTGCGCAGCGAAGGCTACGACGTGCGCCTGGCGCAGGGCGGCAAGGAGGCGCTTGCCCAGGCCGCCGAATTCCGTCCCCACGTCGCGCTGCTCGATCTCGAAATGCCCGACTGCAGCGGCTTTCGCGTCGCCCAGGAACTCTCGCGCGGTTTGAACGGCGAACCTCCGGTGCTCGTCGCGGTGACCGCGTGCACCGAGGCCGAAGCGCGCGAGATGGCGCAGGTCAGCGGCTTCCAGCATTTCGTTTCCAAGCCCTACAACCACCAGGCGATGCTGAAGTTGCTCGCCTCGCTGCCGCGCCGCTAGG
>DASQIG010000002.1:0-9765 GCA_035631735.1 Burkholderiales bacterium
CGCCGCCCGAACGCGGAGCAACTGTTCGCCTACGCCGCCGGCGGGTTTCGCGACTTCACGCGCATCGCGTCGAGCCACCCGGAGATGTGGCGCGACATCTGCCTCGCCAACCGCGACCGCCTGGCGGCCGAGCTCGCGCGCTACCAGGCCGAGCTCGGCGACATCGAGCGGCTGCTTGCGGCGGGTGACGGCGCCGCGCTCGAGCGCCTTTTCAGCGAGGCGCGCGGTGCGCGCAACCGATGGCTGAAGTCCTCGAGCTGAAAGCGGCGCGCGGCGCGCGCGGCGCAGTGCGCCTGCCGGGCTCCAAGAGCATCTCGAACCGGGTGCTGCTCCTCGCGGCGCTCGCCGCGGGCGAAACCACGGTGCGTGGGCTGCTCGACGCCGAGGACACCCGCGTCATGCGCGAGGCGCTCGAGCGCCTCGGCGTGCCGATCACCGAAAGGGCCGAGGCGCTGACCATTCACGGTGCGGGCGGCGTGTTTCGCGAAAAGAAGGCGGATCTGTTCCTCGGCAACGCCGGCACCGCCTTGCGGCCCCTCACCGCGGCCCTCGCGCTCTCCGAGGGCGAGTACTTCGTCTCGGGCGTGCCGCGCATGCACGAGCGGCCGATCGGCGACCTGGTGGACGCGCTGCGCTCGATCGGTGCGCGCATCGACTATCGGGGCAAGCCGGGCTTCCCGCCGGTTGCCCTCCACCCCGCGAAGGTGCGCGTCGCGGCGCCCGTGCCGGTGAGGGGCGATGTGTCATCGCAGTTCCTGAGCGCCATGCTGATGGCGCTGCCGCTCACCGCGCGCGATGCGAGCATCGAAGTGCGCGGCGAGCTCATCTCCAGGCCGTACGTGGAGATCACGCTGAACGTCATGCGCCGCTTCGGCGTTGACGTGCAGCGCGACGGCTGGGCGCGCTTCGCCATCCCGGCGGCGAAGTATTCGTCGCCCGGGGGCATCTACGTCGAGGGCGACGCGTCATCCGCATCCTATTTTCTTGCCGCCGCCGCGCTCGCCGGCGGCCCGGTGCGCGTCGACGGCGTCGGGCGCGAGAGCATCCAGGGCGACGTGCGCTTCGTCGAAGTGCTGCAAGCGATGGGCGCCAAGGTGCGCATGGGCGACGGCTGGATCGAGTGCGCGGGGCGCGGCAAGCTGCGCGCGATCGACATGGACCTCAATCACATTCCCGACGCGGCAATGACGGCGGCGGTGCTCGCCTTGTACGCCGACGGGCCCAGCCGGCTGCGCAACATCGCGAGCTGGCGCGTGAAGGAGACCGACCGCATCGCCGCGATGGCCACCGAGCTGCGCAAGCTGGGCGCGCGGGTCGAGGAGGGCAGCGACTACCTGCATATCACGCCGGGTGCTCTGCAGCCGGGCGTTGGCATAGATACGTACGACGATCACCGCATGGCGATGAGCTTCGCGCTCGTCGCGTTCGGCGGCGTGCCGGTGCGCATCAACAACCCGCAGTGCGTCGGCAAGACGTTTCCCGATTACTTCGCCCTCCTCGCGAGCATCACCGCATGAGCCCCCCGGTCATCGCGATCGACGGCCCCTCGGCCTCGGGCAAGGGCACGATCGCGAGCCGCGTGGCGAAAAGGCTCGGCTTGCACTATCTGGAGAGCGGCGCGCTCTACCGCGTCGTGGCGCTCCTCTCGCTGCGCGAGGACACGCTCGATGAAAAGCGGCTGGTGCAGCTCGCGCAGGAGATGGATGTGGTGTTCGAGGAGGGCGACATCCTGCTCGGCGACGAGCCGATCACCGAGAAGGCGAGGAGCGAGCTCGTCGGCAACCGCGCCTCCGAGGTCGCCAAGGTGCCGCTTTTGCGCCAGGCGCTGCTCAAGCGCCAGCGCTCCTTCCGCCGGCCCCCGGGGCTGGTCGCCGACGGCCGCGACATGGGCACCGTGGTGTTCCCGGACGCGCAATTGAAGGTGTTCTTGACAGCAGGCCCCGAAATAAGGGCCGAACGGCGTTATAAGCAGTTGATAGAAAAAGGAATCGATGCTAATCTTCGCGCCCTTTCCCGCGATCTACGGGAGCGCGACGAGCGTGACGCCAAGCGGGCGGTCGCGCCGCTGGTTCCCGCGCCGGATTCGCAAGTGCTCGATTCGTCAGCGCTTTCGATAGACGAGGTGGTCGAGCGAATCGTCGGCTGGTGGCGTGAAAAGGGTGGGCAGGCCAAGAAGCCGGCCTAGATTCAGGTGGGCGGGCCTGACAGCGCCGCCCGGTGTTCAACATTGGCCCGCAGGCGCTAGCTTGCGGTTTGAAAAGGTTTTTTCTTAATGGCGAGCATCACCCCCGCAGCAGCCTCCCAGAAGAAGTCCCCGCAATCCACCCAGTCCTCCGGCGGCGAATCGTTCGCCGCGCTGTTCGAGGAGAGCCTCAACCGCAAGGAAATGCGCGTCGGCGAGGTGATCACCGCCGAAGTGCTCAGCGTGGACGAGAACTGGGTCGTGGTGAATGCGGGGCTCAAGTCCGAGAGCGTCATCCCGGTCGACGAATTCCGCAATGACGCCGGGCAGGTGGAAGTGAAGGCCGGCGACTTCGTCTCCGTCTCGATCGAAGCGCTGGAAGATGGTTTCGGTGCGACGCGGCTTTCGCGCGACAAGGCGAAGCGCATGGCCGCCTGGCTCGAGCTCGAGAAAGCGCTCGAGAACGGCGAGAAGGTGAAGGGCGTCATCACCGGCAAGGTGAAGGGCGGCCTCACCGTGATGACCAAGGGCATCCGCGCATTCCTTCCTGGCTCGCTGGTCGATCTGCGTCCGGTGAAGGACACCACTCCTTACGAAGGCAAGGAGATGGAGTTCAAGGTCATCAAGCTCGATCGCAAGCGCAATAACGTCGTCGTTTCCCGCCGCGCGGTGCTCGAGGAGACCGCCGGCGCCGAGCGCGAAGCGCTGCTCGCATCGCTTCAGGAAGGCGCCACCGTCAAGGGCATCGTCAAGAACATCACCGATTACGGCGCATTCGTGGACCTCGGTGGCATCGACGGCCTGCTGCATATCACTGACCTCGCCTGGCGGCGGGTAAAACATCCCTCCGAAGTGCTGAACGTCGGCGACGAGGTCACCGCCAAGGTGCTGAAGTTCGATGCCGAGAAAAACCGCGTGTCCCTGGGCCTGAAGCAGCTCGGCGAGGACCCGTGGGTCGGCATCGCCCGGCGCTATCCGCAGGGCACGCGCCTCTTCGGCAAGGTCACGAACCTCACCGACTACGGCGCGTTTGTCGAGGTCGAGTCCGGCATCGAGGGCCTGGTGCACGTTTCCGAGATGGACTGGACCAACAAGAACGTGCACCCGTCCAAGGTGGTGCAGGTCGGCGACGAGGTCGAGGTAATGATCCTCGAGATCGACGAGGAGCGCCGGCGCATCTCGCTCGGCATGAAGCAGTGCATGCCGAACCCGTGGGAGGACTTCGCGCGCGAGTACAAGAAGGGCGACCGCGTGAAGGGCCAGATCAAGTCGATCACCGATTTCGGCGTGTTCGTCGGTCTTCCCGGCGGCATCGACGGCCTGGTGCACCTCTCGGATCTGTCCTGGTCCGAGCAAGGCGAGGAAGCGGTCAAGAAGTTCAAGAAGGGCGAGGAGCTGGAAGCGGTGGTGCTCTCCATCGATGTCGAGCGCGAGCGCATCTCGCTCGGCGTGAAGCAGCTCGAAGGCGACCCCTTCACCAACTTCATCGCGAGCCACGAGAAGAACAGCGTCGTCCCGGGCACGGTGAAGTCGGTCGATGCCAAGGGCGCGGTGGTGGATCTGGGCGGCGTGGAGGGCTATCTGCGCGCTTCCGAGTTCTCGCGCGACCGGGTCGACGACCTGGCGAAACACCTGAAGGAGGGCGACACCGTGCAGGCGATGATCATCAACGTCGACCGCAAGAACCGCTCGATCAACCTCTCGGTCAAGGCGCGCGAGCTGTCCGAGGAGACCGAAGCGATGAAGCAGCTGAAGAACGAGCAGGCGGCGGCGAGCGCCGGCGCGACCAACCTCGGGGCGCTGCTGCGCGCGAAGCTCGACAAGGGCAATAACCCGCAGCAATAGCGGGGCATGGGAACAGGGGGGACGGTCGCATGACCAAGTCGGAACTGATCGCGCGGCTCGCGCAGCGCTATCCGCAGCTGGTGGCGAAGGACGCCGAGTACGCGGTGAAGATGATTCTCGATGCGATGACGCAGAGCCTGCTCAGCGGGCATCGCATCGAGATCCGCGGCTTCGGCAGCTTCGGCCTCAACTACCGGCCGCCGCGCACGGGGCGCAACCCCAAGTCCGGCGAGAAGGTGCACGTGCCCGAGAAGTACGTGCCGCACTTCAAGGCGGGCAAGGAACTGCGCGAGCGCGTCGACGGCGCCACCCCCGACCGGCAGGCGGCTCCCGAGGAGCGGGCTTCGCAGCCTGTGAGATAAGGGCCCCGGGTGCGTATCGTCGCCTGGGCGATCCGCCTCATCGTGTTCGTGCTGCTCGTCGCGTTCGCGGCGAAGAACGTGGAGCCGGTGACGCTGCGCTTCTATTTCGATCTCGCGCTGCAGGCGCCGCTGGTGGTGCTGCTATTTGCGTTTTTCGCCGCCGGCGCGTTGTTTGGCATCGCGGCGCTGCTCGGCACGCTGCTGCGCCAGCGGCGCGAGCTCTCCGCGCTACGCAGCCGCGTGGGCGGCGCGGAGCCTGCCAAGCCGCCGGTGCCGGAGCTCTGAGTGGTGGAGTTCGAATACTGGTGGCTGCTCGGATTTCCGCTGTTTTTCGGCCTCGGCTGGATCGCCGCCCGCATCGACATCCGGCAGATCGTGTCGGAGTCGCGCGCGCTGCCGCGCTCCTACTTCAAGGGCCTGAATTTCCTGCTGAACGAGCAGCCCGACAAGGCGATCGAGGCCTTCATCGAGGTGGTGAAGGTCGATCCGGAGACCATCGAGCTGCACTTCGCGCTCGGCAGCCTGTTTCGCCGGCGCGGCGAGTATGACCGCGCGATCCGCATGCACCAGAATCTCCTCGAGCGCGCCGACCTCGGCTCCGACCAGAAGGTGATTGCGCTCGCCGAGCTCGGCCAGGACTATCTCAAGGCCGGCATTCTCGATCGCGCCGAGGAAGTGTTCAAGAAGCTCGAGGGCAGTCCGCAGGCCGCCACCGCCCGCGCCCATCTTCTCGAGATCTACGAGCAGGAGAAGGACTGGAGCCGCGCCATCGACATGACGCGTCAGGTCGCCTCCGACCCCCGCGCGCTGGCGCAGTACTTCTGCGAGCTCGCCGCCTCGGAGATGGCGCAGTCGCGTCCCGATGCGGCGCGCGAGCATCTCGAGGCGGCGCTCGAAGCAAATCGCAAATGCGTGCGCGCTAGCCTGCAGCTCGGCGATCTGGAGCGCTCGGCGGGGAAGCTCGATCGCGCCATCGAGCACTGGAAGCGCATCGAATCGCAGAACCCCGCCTACCTCGCGCTCGCCGCCCAGCGGCTCTACGAAGCGCATCAGGAGGCCGGACGCGCCGAGGACGGATTGCGCCTGCTCGCCGGATACCTGGAGCGCTACCCGTCCCTCGATCTGCTCGACACGGTGTTTCAGCACACGCTCGAGGCGAAGGGCCATGAGGAGGCGTACAAGCTGGTGCGCGACGAGCTGCGCCGCAATCCGACGCTCCTGGGCCTCGACCGCTTGCTGGAAGCGCAGATCATCGCCGCTGCGTCGCCCGACAAGCGTCGCGACCTCGAGCTGGTGAGGAACCTGGTGCACGGCCACACGCGGCGCCTGGCGCGCTACCGCTGCGAGACCTGCGGCTTCAAGGCACGCCAGTTCTACTGGCGCTGTCCTGCCTGCGGCGGCTGGGAGACCTACCCGCCGCGGCGCACCGAGGAGTTTGATCTCACCCCATGACTCGCACTGAGCGCTCGGCATGAACGTCACCGTCATCGGCACCGGCTACGTCGGCCTGGTCACCGGCGCCTGCCTGGCGGACGCCGGCAACCACGTCTTCTGCCTCGATGTCGACGAGCGCAAGATCGCGCGCCTGAATGCGGGCGAGATCCCGATCTTCGAGCCCGGCCTGGAAGCCATCGTGAGGCGCAACGAGCAAGCGGCACGACTGCGCTTCTCGACCGACGTGCCGGCGAGCGTTGCGCATGCGGAGCTGCAGCTCATCGCGGTGGGCACGCCGCCGGGCGAGGACGGCTCCGCCGACCTGCAGCACGTCATCGCCGCGGCGCGCGCCGTCGGCCGCTGCATGGAGGGCTACAAGGTCATCGTCACCAAGTCGACCGTGCCGGTCGGCACCGCCGACAAGGTAAAGCACGCGGTGATCGACGAGCAGAAGAAACGGCATCTCGGCAACGATTTCACCGTGGTGTCGAACCCGGAGTTCCTGAAGGAAGGCGCCGCGGTCGAGGATTTCATGCGGCCCGATCGCATCATCGTCGGCTCGGACGACGCGCGCGCGATCGCATTGCTGCGGCAGCTGTATGCGCCGTTCCAGCGCAACCGAGAGCGCATCATCGTGATGAGCGTGCGCTCGGCCGAGCTCACCAAGTACGCGGCGAACGCCATGCTCGCGACGCGCATCTCGTTCATGAACGAGGTCGCGAACCTGGCCGAGGCGATCGGCGCGGACATCGAGGAAGTGCGCCGCGGCATCGGCTCCGATCCACGCATCGGCTACCAGTTCCTCTACGCCGGCGCCGGGTTCGGCGGCTCCTGCTTCCCGAAGGACGTCAAGGCGCTGCAGCGCACCGCGCAGCAGGCCGGCCGGCCAATGCGCGTGGTGAATGCCGTGGAGGAGGTGAACAAGGCGCAGAAGCACGTCCTCGCCGACAAGATCCGCACGCGCTTCGACGACAACCTGCGCGGCAAGTGCATCGCCGTGTGGGGCCTTGCGTTCAAGGCCAATACCGACGACATGCGCGAAGCGCCGAGCCTCGCGCTGATCGACGATCTGGTCGCCGCCGGCGCCACGGTGCGCGCCTACGACCCGGCGGCGGCGGACGAGGCGCGCCGCATCTTTGCCGACAGCCGCAGCGTCACCGTCGTGCCGCAGGCGAACGACGCGCTCGAAGGCGCCGATGCTCTGGCGATCGTCACCGAGTGGCAGGAGTTCCGCAGTCCCGACTTCGCGGCGATGAAGAAGGCGCTGAAGACGCCGGCGATCTTCGACGGCCGCAATCTCTATGACCCGGCGGCGCTGCGCCTGCAAGGCCTTGAGTACTACCCGATCGGCAGGAAGCAGTGAAGGCGCCGGACACCTCCAAGGCGCGCGTGCTGGTGGTCGGCGACGTGATGCTCGACCGCTACTGGTACGGCGAGGTGTCGCGGATCTCACCCGAGGCGCCCGTACCGATCGTGCTCGTCAATGAGAAGGCGGAGGAGCTGCGCCTGGGCGGCGCCGGCAACGTCGCGCGCAACTGCAAGGCGCTCGGCGCCAAGGTGCGGCTGCTTTCGGTCATCGGCAGGGATGAGGCGGGGCGGCGCATCGCGCAGCTCGCGAAGCAAGAGGGTCTCGACGCACGTCTGCATACCGACAGCAAGCTGAGCACCACGCAAAAGCTGCGCGTCGTCGGACCGCGCCGTCACCAGCTGCTGCGCATCGACTTCGAAACGCCACCGTCAAGCGAAGTGCTCGCCTCGAAGCTCAGCGATTTCCGCGAGGCGCTCAAGGACTGCGATGTGGTCTTGCTTTCCGACTACGGCAAAGGCGGCCTTACGCATATCGAGACGATGATCGGCGAGGGCCGCAAGGCAAAAAAGCGGGTGCTGGTCGACCCTAAGGGCCAGGACTACGCGCGCTATCGAGGGGCCAGCCTGGTGACGCCGAACGTGCTCGAGCTGCGTCAGGTCGTCGGAGACTGGAACGATGAGAAGGATCTGGCGAGCCGGGCGCAGGCACTGCGTGAGAAGCTGCGGCTCGATGCGCTGCTGCTGACGCGCGGCGAAGAGGGCATGACGCTGTTCCGGGCGCGCCGCACGCTGCGCGTGCGCGCCGAGAAGCACGAAGTCTCGGACGTGACCGGCGCGGGCGATACGGTAATCGCCGCGCTCGCCGTGATGCTCGCCGCGGGCGAGTCGCTAGAATCCGCGGTGCGCATCGCCAACCGCGCAGGCGGCATCAAGGTCACTAAATTCGGCACCGCCGTGGTTACGCCGGCGGAGATCTTCGGTAGATGAACTACTACATCGTCACCGGCGCCGCCGGCTTCATCGGCTCGCGCCTCGTGCGCGGGCTCAACCGCCGCGGAGTGAGCGAGATCATCGCGGTGGACAACCTGGCGCACGGCGACAAGTTCCGCAATCTCGCCGATTGCGAGATCGCCGACTACCTCGACCAGGCGCAGCTCGGCGCGCGGCTCGACGCGCTCGAAGGCGCGGTGGAGGCGGTGTTCCACCAGGGCGCGTGCTCCGATACGCTCGAAACCGACGGGCGCTACATGATGGAGAACAACTACGCCTACTCGCGGCGGCTGCTCGACTGGTGCCAAGACGAGGAAATCCCGCTGATCTACGCCTCCTCGGCGTCGGTGTACGGCCGCGGGCCGCAGTACCGCGAGGAGCGCGAGTGCGAGCGGCCGCTCAACCTCTATGGCTACTCGAAGTTCCTCTTCGACCAGGTGGTGCGGAGCCGCCTGGCGCAGGCAAGCGCGCAGATCGTCGGCCTTCGCTATTTCAACGTGTATGGGCCCAACGAATGGCACAAAGGGCGCATGGCGTCGGTGGCGCTGCACGCCTTCGAGCAGCTGCACAGCGTGGGCAAGGTCAAGCTGTTCGCCGGGTCGGATGGCTATCGCGACGGGGAGCAGCGGCGCGACTTCATCTACGTCGACGACGCCGTCGCGGTGAACCTCTGGTTCCTCGAGCGCCGCGGCGTCTCCGGGATCTTCAATTGCGGCACCGGGCGCGCGCAGACCTTCAACCGCCTGGCGGTCGCAGTGATCAACGCGGTGCACGGCACGCAGGCGACGCTCCACGACATCGTCGCCAAGGGCCTCATCGAGTACCTGCCGTTCCCGCCCGAGCTCGCCGGCAAGTACCAGAGCTTCACCGAGGCCGACCTCTCGCGGCTGCGCGAGGCGGGCTATCCGGGCGAGTTCATGAGCGTCGAGCAGGGCGTGGCGGCCTACATCAAGGAGCTGCAGGCGAAGTGAAGCGCACGCTCGAGGACTTCATCGGCGACACGCCGCTCGTGCGGCTGCAGCGCCTGCCGGGGCCGGAGAACGCGCGGCACAAGAACCTGATCCTCGCCAAGCTCGAGGGCAACAATCCCGCCGGCTCGGTGAAGGACCGCCCGGCGATCGCCATGATCCGGCACGCCGAGAGCTCGGGGCGCATCAAGCCGGGCGACACGCTGATCGAGCCGACCTCGGGCAACACCGGCATCGCGCTCGCCATGGCGGCCGCGACGCGCGGCTACCGCATGGTGCTCATCATGCCCGAGCACCTGTCGGCCGAGCGCCGCCAGACGATGCGCGCCTTCGGCGCCGAGATCGTCCTCACGCCGCAGAAGGGCGGCATGGAAGCGGCGCGCGACCTCGCGGAGCAGATGGTGCGGCAAGGCGGGGGCACGATGCTCGACCAGTTCGCGAACCCGGCCAACCCGCAGATCCATTACGAGACCACCGGGCCCGAGATCTGGCGCGACACCGACGGGCGCATCACGCACTTCGTCTCGAGCATGGGCACGACCGGCACCATCATGGGCTGCTCGCGCTACTTCAAGCAGAAGAACCGCAAGATCGAGATCATCGGCTGCCAGCCGCAGGATGGCTCGCAGATCCCGGGCATCCGCAAATGGCCCGAGGCCTACCTGCCGAAGATCTA
>DASQIG010000003.1:0-1903 GCA_035631735.1 Burkholderiales bacterium
CGGATCGCCGCGCATCCATTCGTCGGTGAACTCGCGGAAGAAGTCCGCGAGCGTGCGCTCCGCTGCGAACGCCGGCGCAGCGACCAGCGCTAGAAGTAGGACGAGCTTACGCAGCCAGGAATTGCTCTTCGGGAACCGACAGCACGCCGGCCGCGCCCTTTACCACCGTGTCGCGCAGCGCGGCTGCCTGCACCAGCACCTGGTCGCCGTAGAACCGAGCCGTCGCGATCTTGGCCTGCAGGAAGGCTTTGTCCCCGGAGTTCAAGCCCCTCTCCGCCGCCAGCGCCGCGCGCGCCATCTGCCAGCCGCCGGCGACGATACCCATGAGCTTCAGGAACGGCACCGCGCCTGCGAAGGTGGCGCGCGGGTCCTTGCTCTCGACGATGTAGTTCACGCAGTCGCTCACCGCCTGCACGCCCTGCGCGAGCTGCGCGCGCAGCGCTTTCACGTCGGCGTTCGCCGACTTGCCGAGCTCGGCGTCCAGCGCTTTGAGCGTGCCGAGCCACGCCTTGGCGGTGGCCCCCGCCTCGCGCGCGATCTTGCGCCCGACGAGATCCATCGCCTGGATGCCGGTGGTGCCTTCGTAGATGGTGGTGATGCGCGCGTCGCGCAGGTATTGCGCGGCACCCGTTTCCTCGACGAAGCCCATGCCGCCATGCACCTGTACGCCGAGCGAGGCGATCTCGATGCCGGTCTCGGTAGACCAGCCCTTGACGACCGGGATCATGAGATCAACGAAGGCCTGGTGGCGCTTGCGCGCTTCCGCATCGGGGTGCTTGCGCGCGTAGTCCATGGCCGCGGCGGTCGTATACGCGAGCGCGCGCATCGCCTCCGTCTGCGCCTTCATCAGCATCAGCATGCGCCGCACATCCGGATGGCGAATGATCGGCACCGGCTTGCCGCCCTGCACCAGATCACGGCCCTGGATGCGTTCCTTCGCGAAAGCCAGCGCCCGCTGGAACGCGCGCTCGGCAACCGCCACGCCCTCGAGGCCGACCGCGAAGCGCGCGGCGTTCATCATGATGAACATGTACTCGAGGCCGCGGTTCTCCTCGCCGACGAGGTAACCGACCGCGCGGTCGTAGACCATGACGGCCGTCGGGCTGGCGTGGATGCCAAGCTTGTGCTCGATGGAGGCGCACTTGGCGCTGTTGCGCTTGCCCGCCGAGCCGTCCTCGCTCGGGATGAACTTCGGCACGACGAAAAGCGAAATTCCTTTCACCCCCTCCGGCGCCTCGGGCGTGCGTGCGAGCACCAGGTGCACGATGTTTTCGCTCATGTCGTGCTCGCCGTAGGTGATGAAGATCTTCTGGCCGGAGATCAGATAGTGATCGCCCTGGCGCTCGGCGCGCGTGCGCACGAGCGAGAGATCCGAACCCGCCTGCGGCTCGGTGAGGTTCATGGTGCCGGTCCAGGTGCCCTCGACCATCTTCGGCAGGTAGCGGCGCTGGAGCTCCTCCGAACCGCGCAGGAGCAGTGCTTCGATCGCGCCCTGCGTGAGCAGCGGGCAGAGCGAGAAGCTCAGGTTCGCGCTCTTCCACATCTCTTGTACCGGGGTCGAGACGAGCCGCGGCAGACCCTGCCCGCCCCACTCGGCTTCGAACGGCAGCGCGTTCCAGCCGCCCTCGCAGAACTGCTCATAGGCTTCGCGGAAACCCTTGGGCGTGCGCACCGCTCCGTCGGCCCATTTGGAGCCTTCCTGGTCGCCAGAATAGTTAATCGGATCAAGGACTCCCGTCGCGAACTTCGCGGCTTGCTCGAGGATGGCGTCGACCGTGTCCGGCGAGGCCTCTTCGTAGCCCGGGAGCTTCGCCACCTCCTCGAGGCCGGCGAGCTGGTGCAGCACGAACTTCATGTCCCGAAGGGGCGCCGTGTAGGTACTCATATGGGCGTGCTCATTTTT
>DASQIG010000004.1:0-5484 GCA_035631735.1 Burkholderiales bacterium
CCAGCCCCAGCCGCGGTTGCCGAGCGACGCCCAATGGTCCCAGTCGCTTCGCTGCCCGCGCATGTAGATCATGGCGTTGATCGACGAGCAGCCGCCGAGCACGCGCCCGCGCGCGTAATGGATCGAGCGCCCGGCAAGGTACTCGTCAGGCTCGGTCCGGTAGCACCAGTCGGTGCGCGGGTTGGCGATCGTGTAGAGGTAGCCGATCGGGATCGGGATCCAGAAATAGTTATCGCGTCCTCCTGCCTCGAGAAGGAGCACGGACGTGTTTGGGTCACGCGAGAGCCGGTTGGCGAGCAGGCAGCCGGCGCTGCCGGCGCCGACGATGACATAGTCGAACCTGCCAAACTCCCGCACCGGCGTATTCTCTACGTGAATGACCGATGCCGAGGAATTGCGGGAGGCGCTCGATGCGCTGCGCGCGGCGCACTTCGATGCCGCCGGCACCGCCTGCGACTACGCCGGCCTCGGCGCGTCGCCCGAAAAGCAGCGCCTCGCCGAGACGCTCGCCGCCCTGCAGGCATTCGATCCGAAGCGGGTGCGCATCGCCGCACAGACCGCGTTCTGGCTGAACGTGTTCAATGCCATCGTGGTGCGCGATGCGGCGGAGCTGGCGCAGACGCGCGGGCCGCGCGAGGTCGAGCGTTTCTTCGAGAGCCCGCGCGCGAAGATCGGCGGGCTGGCGTACTCGCTCGACGACATCGAGCACGGCCTGCTGCGCGGCAATGTGCCGAAGTTCGGCGGCTTGCGGGCGCCGCTGCGCCAGGATGACCCGCGCCGCGCCTTCACGCCGCTCGCCTATGACGAGCGCATGCACTTCGGCCTGTATTGCGCCTGCCGCTCGTCGCCGCCTCTGCGCGCGTTCGACGGCGGCCAGCTCGACGAGCAGCTCGAGCAAGCCACGGAGGGATACCTGCGCCAGGAGGTGCGCGTCGAGCAGCAGGGCGCTGTCGTGATCCTGCCGCGCCAGTTCTACTGGTACGCCGCCGACTTCGGCGATGAAGGCGATACGCTCGCCTTCGCCATCTCGCGGCTCGATGACGACGTGGCCGACCTCGTCGATCGGCGTCGCGGCAAGGTGAAGATCCGCTATGCCGATTTCGACTGGCGGCTGAACGAGCGTTGAGGCGCGGTCAGGCTATGAAGTTAGGCGGGCGCTTGGATACTCCCCAGAGTCCGGCTATGGATACGATCGCTTCGCGATAGCTTCGCATCGAAGAACGCGGACTGTTCTGCAGGATGTCAATGAAGCAGAGGCAGTAATTGAATGCGCCAGACTTTTCCGGGTGTTCGTATGCTGGCGTTGCGCGCGCACGATGCTAGCCGCGCCAAAATAGGTCAAGCTGCGTATAGCCACTACATGGCTTTATGGGAGGGAAAACAAATCAAGCACTTGCGCATAGGGGTTGACTTAGGCGGCACGAAGATCGAGACGATCGCCCTTGTGCCGGATGGACACGAGATCTTCCGCAAGCGCGTGCTGACACCGCGCGGGAATTACGAGGCGACGCTCGCCGCGGTGGCCGGGCTGGTGCGCGATGCGGGCGCGGGCACGGTCGGCGTGGGCATTCCGGGCGCACTCTCGCGCGCCACCGGCCTCGTCAAGAACGCGAATTCCACCTGGCTCATCGGCCGGCCGCTCAAGGAGGATCTCGAGCGGGCGCTCGAACGGCCGGTGCGCATCGACAACGATGCGAACTGCTTTGCGCTCTCGGAGGCGATCGACGGCGCGGGAAAAGACGCCCGCACGGTGTTCGGCGTGATCCTCGGCACCGGCGTCGGCGGCGGCATCGTGGTCGACGGCAAAGTGCACGTCGGCCGCAATGCCATCGCCGGCGAATGGGGCCATAACCCGCTGCCGCTCCCCGGGCCGAGGGACTTGCCGCTGCCGGCGTGCTATTGCGGGCGTGCCGGCTGCATCGAGACCTATCTCTCAGGCCCGGCGCTCGAGCGCGAGCACGCGGCCCTCACCGGCCAGACCCGCAGCGCGAAGGAGATCGCGTCGCTGGACGGCGAAGCGCTCGAGCGCTACGTGGAGCGGCTGGCGCGCGCGCTCGCGGGCGTAATCAACCTGCTCGATCCCGACGTCATCGTGCTGGGCGGCGGCCTCTCGAACATCGAGCGGCTCTACAGCGACGTGCCGCGGCTCTGGCGACACCACGTCTTCTCCGATGACGTCGCGACGCGGCTCGTGCGCCACCTGCATGGCGATTCGAGCGGCGTGCGTGGCGCGGCGTGGCTCTGGAACGACGTCAGCTCTTGACGCCGCGCATGATGATGCGCGCGTAGCGCTGGTAGCTGAAGTACGACCACGCCCAGTCCAGCATCACGACCAGGCGGTTGCGGAAGTTGATCAGGAAGTAGATGTGCGCAACCAGCCATACCAGCCACGCCGGGAAGCCCGAGAGGTGCAGCCGCCCGATCATCGCCACCGCCGCGTTGCGCCCGATGGTGGCGAGCTGGCCGTAGTCGCGATACTTGAAGGCGACGGTCGGCTTGCCTTCGATCCGGCGCAGCACATTGCGCGCCGCGTGGCGTCCCATCTGCTTCGCCGCCGGCGCGATGCCCGGCACGGCCTCGACGGCGGCGAGATCGCCGGCGACGAAGATCTCCGGATGCCCGGGCGCCGATAGATCGGGCTCGACCTTCACCCGGCCCGCGCGATCGAGCGGCGCGCCGGTGGCGGCACCCAGCGGCGAGCTCTTCACGCCGGCTGCCCAGATCACGGTCTTGGCAGCGATGCGGTCTGCGCCGAGCTGCGCGCCGTCCGCATCGATGCCGGTCACCGTGCGCCCCGGCCAGACGGTGACGCCGAGGCGCTCGAGCGCGCGCTGCGCCTTCGCCGACAGGTCCGGCGGATAGGGCGGCAGCACGCGGTCGGCGCCCTCGATGAGCATCACGCGCGCGTTGTGCGGGTCGATGCGGCGGAACTCGCCGCGCAGCGTGTGGCGCGCGATCTCGGCAAAAGTGCCGGCGAGCTCGACGCCGGTGGCGCCGCCGCCGACCACCACAAACGTGAGCCAGGCGCTGCGCTTTGCGGGATCGGACTCGCGCTCGGCGCGCTCGAACGCGATGAGCACGCGGCGCCGGATCTCGAGCGCGTCCTCCAGCGTCTTCAGCCCGGGCGCATGAGCGGCCCATTCGTCGTGGCCGAAGTAGCTGAGCGTGGTGCCCGCCGCGAGGATCAAATAGTCGTAGTCGAGCTCATCGCCGTTTTCGAGGCGCACCACGCGACGCGCGACGTCGAGCGCGCGGGCTTCGCCGAAAAGCACGGTGGTATTGCGCTGGTCGGCGAGGATGTGGCGGATCGGCCCGGCGATCGAGGGGGCTGACAGGCCGGCGGTCGCCACCTGGTAGAGGAGCGGCGTGAAGAGGTGATGGTTCGTGCGGTCGAGGACCGTAATCTCTAGCGGCGCGCGCCCGAGCGCCTGCGCCGCCCACAGGCCCCCGAAGCCGCAGCCCACGATGACGACGCGGGGGGCTGACATGGGCCCGATGATACAAGTTGTAACCAAGTTCACGGCGCGCGCGTCCACCGGCGGTTACGCTGCCGCGTTGATAGGGCTGCGACAACCACTAACCAGAGGGAGCACCCATGAAAATTGCACACACCGCCATCGCCGCCGCGCTCGGGCTGGCGTTCTGCGGCGCGGCGTTCGCGCAGGCCGGCACCGTCCAGCGCGACGTCAACCAGCAGCAACGCATTGAGCAGGGCCTGAAGTCCGGTCAGCTCACCACGCGCGAAGCGTCGCAACTCGAGCGCGAGGAAGGGCGCGTTGAGCGCGACCAGGCGCGCGCGATGCAAGACGGCAAGCTCTCGCCCGCGGAGAAGGCGCGCCTTGCGCGCGAGCAGAACCGCGTGAGCCGCGACATCTACCGCGACAAGCACAACGCGCAGACCGGCGATCCGAACTCGGCCTCCTCGCAGCGCATGCAGGCCGATGTGCAGCGCAATATCAACCAGCAACAGCGCATCGAGCAGGGCGTGAAGTCGGGCAGCCTCACCAACCGGGAAACCGCCCGGCTCGAGCGCGGCGAGTCGCGCATCGATCGCATGGAAGCCCGCGCCGGCGCCGACGGCAAGGTCGGCCCGCGCGAGCAGCGCCGCATCCAGGGCGCTGAGAACCGCGAGAGCCGCCGCATCTACAAAGAGAAGCACGACGCGCAGCCGAAGTAACATGGCGGCCGCATGGCCGCCGAACTCGCGCAGTTAAAGCCCGGCCTCCGCGGCGAAGCCGGGCTTGTCGTTTCCGAAGAGCATACCGCTCCGCGCGTCGGCAGCGGCGCGGTGCACGTGCTGGCCACCCCGGTGATGATCAACCTGATCGAGGCTGCCGCGCTCGCCGCGGTCGAGCGGCTGTTGCCGCCCGGCTATCAAAGCCTCGGCACGCTGCTCCACGTGCGGCACATCGCCGCCACGCCGGTGGGCATGCGCGTGCGCGCTGCGGCGACGGTGCAGCGCGTGGACGGCCGCACGATCTACTTCAGCGTGGAAGCGCACGATGAGCGCGAGCTGATCGGCGAAGGCACGCACGAGCGCGTCGTGGTGAACGTCGCCAAGTTCGACCAGCGCGTGCAGCGCAAGCTGAGTCAATAAGGCCGCGCGCCGAAGAGCCAGGGATGCAGTGCCAGGAGGACGGCGTAGGCCGCCAGGCCGATGAGCGGCCGCGTCCAGCCGATCTCGCGCCAGACGAGGTGGTTTCGCCCCTGCGCCATGGCGACGAACGGCACGTGCGACGTCGCGGCAGCGAAGCGCGGCCAATTCGGATCGCCGCGCTTACGCCGGTCGAGTGACAGCGTGCCGAAGAGCGAGACCAGCAGGAAGCCGCCGAAGAAGACCAGCGAGCGGAGCTCGCCGTTGGCCGCGATGTGCGCAGCCGCCCACAGCATGATTCCCCACATGATCGGATGGCGCGTGATGCGGATCATGCCCCGCGCCGGGTCCTCGCTCTTCAGCAGTGCGTCCGCGCCGACCATCGTCGGATTGCGCCGGTAGCCGGTGACAACGAGGATCAGCGCGAATGGCATGACGATGACCGGCAGCAGGCGCCAGCCGTTCCAGAGCGGCTCGCGCGGCGCATGCACCAGAGCCCAGATCATCCACCCCAGGGTCACGAACGCGGCGGCCGAATAGAGTCCCCGGTAGGGCCATTCACCGAGCGCGGCGACGAGGTTCGCGCGCAGCGCAGTCGCCGAGACCAGGTGCGTCAGGACGAAGGCCGCCGTGGCCACGACCAGCAAGGCGATGGGATCCATGCTTCCCCCTCGCCGGCATTATGCGCCGCGCTACTGCAGGTCGATGATGAAGAGGCGGACCAGCTCTTCGAGGTTCTGCGGCGTGCTCACGATCTTGCAGCCGATGCGGGTAGCGCGCTCGCCGTTCGGCAGCTTGACGTGGGTGACGTAGCGCACTTCGAGGTCGACTTCGATCGCCTCGTGCTGCGGGTGGCGGATGCGCGCCCGCTCGAGCCGGGTGCCGGCGCA
>DASQIG010000005.1:0-3083 GCA_035631735.1 Burkholderiales bacterium
GCCACGGCCGCCGAACAGCTGCATGAGTACAATCAGGAGCAGCGCCAGCCAGAACGCCGCGCGCGCGAGGTTCGCGACGTGCAGCGACCAGGGCCGGCGGTTAGGGGAAGGGGACTCCACAGGGCCGTGAGACTAACACCAACCCTCGCGCTGCTGGCAGTCGCCGCGCTGGGAGGCGCGGCCTGCGCACAGGCGCCGGCGACCCACCAGCACCAGTTCGGCGACGCCGCGCGCTGGACGCCGATCTTCGACGATCCGCGCCGCGACGCCTGGCAGAAGCCGCACGAGGTGATCGAGACGCTCGCGCTCAAGCCCGATGCGGTGGTCGCGGACATCGGCGCCGGGACCGGCTACTTCACGGTGCGCCTCGCGCGCATGCTGCCGAAGGCCACGGTTTACGCCGCCGACATCGAGTCCGACATGGTGAAGCATCTCGGCGAGCGCGCGAAGCGCGAGAACCTCGCCAACGTGCGCGTGGTGCAGTCCTCGCTCGACGATGCGCGGCTGCCCGAGGCCGTGGACCTCGCGCTGCTCGTCGATGCCTACCATCACATCGACGACCGGCGCGCCTACTTCCGCAAGCTGAAGAGCCGGCTCAAGCCGGGCGGGCGCGTCGCCATCATCGACTTCACGCTCGACGCCGAGGTCGGCCCGCCGCCGCGCGCGCGCGTCGCGCCCGAGCGCGTCAAGGCCGAGCTCGCCGCCGCGGGCTATCGGCTCGCCGAGGAATACAGCTTCCTCGACAATCAGTACTTCCTGGTTTTCGCGCCCTAGGAATTCCGATCCATGGTCGTAATTACGTCTCCCCGCGAGAGCGGGGGGGCAGTTTCTTGCTCGAAAATCGAGGTTCCTGCTTGCGCGGGAACGACCCGTCAACCGCTGAAGTTCGCGCGCGGATTGAAGCGCGACGCCGCGCGCAGCTCTTCATAGAGCTTTTTCTCGCGCTCGGTGAGCGTGCCGGGCACCACGATGTCGAGCACGGCGTAGAGGTCGCCCGCGCCGCCGCCGGCCTTGGGCAGGCCCTTGCCCGCGAGCCGCAGCTTCTGTGCGCCTTTCGATCCCGGCGGCACCTTCATGGTGACGCGGCCCTCGAGCGTCGGCACGTCTATCTGCGCGCCGAGCGCGGCCTCCCAGGGCGTGAGCGGCACCTCGATCTCGAGGTCGTGGCCGCGCGTCCTGAAGAGCGGATGCGGCTCGAGCACGATCTGCAGGTAGATGTCTCCCGGCGGCCCGCCGTTCATGCCGGGACCGCCCTTGCCGCGCAGGCGCAGCCGCTGCCCGTCGGTCGCGCCTTTCGGGATACGCGCGCGCAGGGTCTTGCCGTCGATCTGGAATTCGCGCTCCGTGCCGCGAGCCGCCTCTTCCAGCGTGATGCGCACCGGCGCCTCGTAATCCTCGCCCGGGATCGGCACATTGCGCCCGAAGCCACCGCGCCGCGTGCCCGCGCGGCCGAAGATGCCCATCTGCTCGAAGAGGTCCGAGAGATCGACGTCGCGCAGGTCTTCCGCACGGCCCGAGCCGAAGCGGTCGAACCAGTCCGGCGGCGGGCGGAAGTCCTGGCCGGGGCGGAAGCTGCTGCCGAGGCTGTCGTAGGCGGCGCGCTTTTCCTTGTCGCGCAGCGTCTCGTAGGCTTCCGACACCTCCTGGAATTTCTCCTTGGCGTTCGACTCCTTGGAGACGTCGGGGTGGTACTTGCGCGCGAGCTTGCGGTAGGCCTTCTTGATCTCCTCCTCGCTCGCACTGCGCGCGACGCCGAGGATCTTGTAGTAGTCCTTGTACTTCATCCGGGTTATATGGGGCCGGGCCGCCCGCCTTAAAGCCTAGCGGACGACCAGCAGCGGAATCTTCGAGTGCGCGAGCACGCGCGCCACCTTCAGGATTCCTTGCCACGGCCGCGAACCGTCGGTCGGAACGAGGATGTGCTTGAGCACGAAGCAGCCTAGCACGCCGTGCCGCGTAGAATGCGCGCACCATGAAGCTCCTCCTCGCCGTCGACGGCTCTGCGCATTCGCTCGACGCCGTGAAATGCGTGATCGACCACGCCGATTGGTATCGCGACAAGCCCGGGATCGAGCTCGTCACCGTGCACCTGCCGCTGCCCCAGCTTCCGGGACTCGGCAGCACCATCGGCAAGGCGGGAATCCAGCGCTATTACCAGGAAGAGGGCGAGCGGGCGCTCGCCGAAGCGAAGCAGCTCCTCGACCGCTCGGGCCTGCACTACGAGGCGCGCATCCTGGTCGGCGATCCGGCCGAGACCATGGTCAAGCACGCGAAAAAGGCCGGCTGCGACATCATCGCCATCGGCACGCCGTCGAGATGGATCGGCTCGGTGGCGAACAAGGTGATGAATATCTCGGACCTTCCCATCCTGCTCGTCAAGTAGCGGTTCTCCCGGCGCGCCACCCTTGCCGCGATCGCAAGCGGCCTCATGGACATGCTTGCTTGATGAAGCCGCTGATCTCCTGCGGCGAGGCGAACACGATGGAGGCGCGATCGCCCTGCATGCCCGCGCCGACGACCACCGGATTTCCCGGCAGCGGCCCTAGCTTGCTCGAGTCGGTTTTGAGCCGCAGGTTGAACTCCCACACCTTGTGCTTCTTGCCGTCCGCCGTCTCCACCGTGTACGCGTCGCCGCAGTGGCTGAGCGCCTTGACCTGCGCCTCGGGCGGGGCCTTGCGCAAATCCGCCTTGCCGCCGCGCATGCCCATCGTGCCCTTCTCGGCGCGTTCAGCCTGCGGCGCGGTGTGTTGCGCCAACGCCTCGAGGTAAGCGGCGACGTCCTCGCGGTCCTTTGGCGCCTTGAGGCCCGGAAACGTCATGCTGGTGCCGGGAATGAAGCGCTCCGGGTTAGCGAGCCACTTGCTGAGCGTCGCCTCGTCCGAGGTCACGTCAGCGCGCTTCAGCGCGTCTGAATAGCGGGCAAAGCTTTCCACCGTTCCCGCCTTGCGATGCCAGATGTGCGCGAGGCTCGGTCCGGTCATGTGCTCGCCTTCTTCGGTGGAGTGACAAGCCATGCATTGTCGGAAGAGCTGCGCGCCGCGCTTCACGTCGCCGGCGGCGAGCGCAGGCTGCATCGCGATGAT
>DASQIG010000006.1:0-1520 GCA_035631735.1 Burkholderiales bacterium
GTAGTAGTCGGTGACCTTGTACTGCACGAGCGCGTGTTCCGACGTGACGAGAAAGCCGTGCGCGAAGCCGGCCGGCACCCACACCATGCGGTGGGTCGCCGCCGAAAGGTTCACCGCGGTCCACTTGCCGAAACTTGGCGAGCCGCGGCGCAGGTCCACTACCACGTCGTAGATCTCGCCCAACAACACCTGGACCAGCTTCCCCTGCGGCTGGCGAATCTGGTAATGCAGCCCGCGCAGGACGTTGCGCACCGAGAACGACTGGTTGTCCTGCACGAACTGCGGGTCAATACCTGTCAGCTCGCGGAACTTGCGGCGGTTGTAGCTCTCCAGGAAATGACCGCGCGTATCCGAAAAGACCTTCGGCTCGAGCACGAGTACATCGGGGATGTCGGTGCGCGCGACTTGCATCAGGCAGCGACGCGCAGCGCCTGGCCGATTGCCGCCACGATGGCGTCCTGGTCGCTTTCGCGCAGGTCGGCGCTCATCGGCAGGCTGATCACTTCGCGCGCGAGCTTCTCCGAGACCGGGAACGACTGGCCCCGGTAGTGGGCGGCATAAGCGGGCTGCTGGTGGAGCGAGAGCGGGTAGTGCACTGCGGTCGGGATGCCGCGGCGCTTCAGCTCCTGCTCGAGGCGGGCGCGGTCCGTCGCGCGCACGGTGTATTGCGCGTACACGCTCGTACGATCCGGCCGCACCTTGATCGGGCGCACGCGCGGCGCGAGCGGCGCGAGGAGCTGGTCGTAGCGGCGGCCGAGCGCGCTGCGGCGCTCGAGCTCCCAGTCGAAGCGCCCGAGCTTGGCGAGCACGACGGCGCACTGGATCGAATCCATCCGGCCGCCCACGCCGATGCGAGTGTGGTTGTAGCGGCCGCTCTGGCCGTGCACGCGGATCTCGCGCATCGCCTGCGCTAGCGCGGCATCGTCGGTGAAGATGGCGCCCCCGTCGCCGTAGCAGCCGAGCGGTTTCGACGGGAAGAAGCTGGTGCAGCCGATCGCGGAGAGCGCGCAGCTCCGCCGGCCTTTGTACGTCGCGCCATAGCTCTGGGCGGCATCCTCGATCACCGGGATACGATGGCGCGCGGCGACGGCGTTGATTTCATCCATGTCCGCCGGCTGTCCGTACAGCGACACCGGCATGATTGCGCGCGTGCGCGGCGTGACGGCGGCGGCGATCTTCGAAGCGTCGATATTGGCGGTGTCTTCCTCGGCGTCGACCAGCACGGCCTTGGCGCCGAGCAGGACAATCATCTCGGCCGTGGCGATGAAGGTGAAAGGCGTGGTGATCACCTCGTCGCCGGGCTTGATGTCGAGCGCCATCAGGGCGATGAGCAGCGCCTCGGTGCCGGACGCAACCGTCACGCAGTGGCGCGCGCCGATATAGGCGGCGAGCTGCTGCTCGAGCTCACCGATTTCCGGGCCGAGAATGTACTGGCCGTGGTCGAGCACGCGCTGGATGCGCTCGTCGATCTCGCGCTTGAGCGCCCGGTACTGGGATTTGAGGTCGATGAAGTCCATCAG
>DASQIG010000007.1:0-1660 GCA_035631735.1 Burkholderiales bacterium
ACGGTAAACTAGCCGGATGACCCGGCGGATCTTCGTCACCACAGCGCTCCCCTACGCCAACGGCCCGTTCCACATCGGGCACATCATGGAGTACATCCAGGCGGACATCTGGGTGCGATTCCAGCGCATGCAGGGACACCAGCTGCATTTCGTCTGTGCCGACGACGCGCACGGCGCCCCGATCATGCTCAAGGCCGAAGCCGAGGGCGTGACTCCCCAGCAGCTGGTGGCGCGCATCGCCGCCGGCCGGCCGCGCTACCTGACGGGCTTTCACCTGAGCTTCGATCACTGGTATTCGACCGACTCGCCGGAGAACACCCGCCTGTCGCAGGACGTGTACGCCCGGCTCAGGGGCGCCGGGCTCATATATAAGAAAGACATCGAGCAGTTCTTCGACCCGGTCAAGGGCATGTTCCTGCCGGACCGCTACATCAAGGGCGAATGCCCCAACTGCCATTCGCGCGACCAGTTCGGCGACGCCTGCGAGGTGTGCGGCACGGTGTACGCGCCTACCGATCTCATCAACCCCTACTCGGCGCTTTCGGGCGCGCCACCGGTGCTCAAGAGCTCGGAGCACTTCTTCTTCCGCCTCTCGGACCCGAAGTGCGTCGCGTTCCTCGAGTCGTGGCTCGATGCCGCGGGGCGATTGCAGCCGCAGGTTGCGAACAAGGCACGCGAGTGGCTCTCCGGGCGCGGCGAGCGCGCGCTCGCTGACTGGGACATCTCGCGCGACGCCCCCTACTTCGGCATACCGATCCCGGATGCACCCGGGAAGTACTTCTACGTGTGGCTGGATGCGCCCATCGGCTATCTCGCCGCGCTGCAGAACTACTTCACCAGCGGCAAGGCCGCCGCGCGCGGCGAGACGCGCGGCTTCGAGGAGTTCCTGGCCGCACCAGACACCGAGCAGATCCATTTCATCGGCAAGGACATCATCTACTTCCATACCCTGTTCTGGCCGGCGATGCTCAGGTTCGCCGGCGCCCCGTACAAAGTGCCGAACCACGTGTACGTGCACGGCTTCATCACCGTTTCGGGCGAGAAGATGTCCAAGTCGCGCGGCACCGGCATCAGCCCGCTGCGCTACCTCGACGTCGGCATGAACGCCGAGTGGCTGCGCTATTACATCGCAGCCAAGCTCAACGCCAGCGTCGAAGATCTCGACTTCAATCCCGAGGACTTCCTGGCGCGCGTCAACAGCGATCTCATCGGCAAGTACGTCAACATCGCGAGCCGCGCCGCCAACTTCATCACCAAACACTCCGGCGGCGCGCTGCGCTACGGCGGCGACACCGGGCAGCTCACCGCAGGCGCGGCAGCGCAGGCGGAGCTGGTTCGCGAGTGCTACGAGAGCCGCGAGTTCGGCAAGGCCATGCGCGACATCATGGGCCTGGCCGACCAGATCAATCAGGAGTTCGACGCACGCCGGCCCTGGGTTCTGGCACGGGACGGGAAGAACGCCGCGGAGCTCCAGGATGTCTGCTCGCGCGCGCTCGCCGGCTTCAAGCTCCTCAGCGTGCTGCTCGCGCCGGTGCTGCCGGCGGTCACCGAGCGTGTCGCGCGGCAGCTGTTCGGGCTCGAGCGGCCGTTCCGCTGGAGCGACGCGGCGGTGCTGCCCGAGCGCGTCAACCCCTACGAGCACCTCATGACGCGCGTCGAG
>DASQIG010000008.1:0-13744 GCA_035631735.1 Burkholderiales bacterium
CGAGAAGCGCAAGGGGTGAGGGCGCTGGCGCTGCTCCTGGTGCTCGCCGCGCCCGCGCATGCGGATCTCTACCGGTGGGTGGACCCTGACACGGGCTCGGTAACGTTCTCGAACCTGCCGCCGGCGAATCCCGAACTGCGGGCGGAGCTCCTGCCTTATCGCAGCGCGCCGAAGCCGGCCGCGTCCGCGGCGTCGAATTCGCTCACCGTGCTCGAGGCGCGCTGGAGAGCCCTGGTGCGGCAGCTCGCCAGCCGGTCACCGCAGGACACGGGTCGCGACCGCGGCGCCCTGCGCGAGGAGCTGGAGACGTACGAGGCGCTGCGCGCCGAGCTGGACCGCCGCGATCCGGCGGGCGCGCCGCGCCGCGCGGCGGAGACCGGAGCGCTGGTCGAACGTTTGCGCCAGCGATGAGCACCATCCGCGAGCTCGAGTCGCGCGTCGGCGAGGAGGTGGGCGTCTCGCCATGGGTCGAGATCACGCAGGAGCGCATCGATACCTTCGCGCGCGCGATCGGGGACTTCCAGTGGATCCACGTCGATGTCACGCGCGCGAAAGAATCGCCGTTCGGCGGCACGATCGCCCACGGGTTCCTGACGCTCTCGCTGCTTTCGCATCTCTCGGAGTCCACCTTCTCGTTCAGCGACCGCAGGATGGGCGTGAACTACGGTCTGAACCGCGTGCGCTTCACCTCGCCCGTGCCGGCCGGCTCGCGCGTGCGCGCGCGCTTCACGCTTTTGCGATTTGAAAAGATTGAAGAGAGCGGCGTGCAGGTGACCTGGAACGTGACCATCGAGCGCCAGGGCGCGGCGAAGCCCGCGCTGGTCGCCGAATGGATCGGCCGCCATTACTACTGAGGGTGCCATGAGCCAACGCTGGAAGCAGCGTCCGCCGGGTTCCAGCTGGGGCCAATTCGGGCCCGACGATCAGCGCGGCCGCATGAACCTGGTGACGCGCGAGAAAGTGCTGCAGGGCGTCGCCGAGGTGAAGGAAGGCCTGAGCTTCTGCCTGTCGCTGCCGCTCGACTACCCGGGCGGCACGGCGCTCAATCCGCGCCGCAATCCGCCGCGCGTTGCCGCCACGCTGCGCGACAGCGGCAAGAACAAAGGCCGGCAGAACTTCTGCTATGCGCTCGCCGCCGACAACCCGGACCTGACGGACGTGATCTGCGACGACATCGTGCTCATGACGCTGCAGTACTCGACGCAATGGGACTCCTTTGCGCACATCGGCAGCCGCTTCGACGCCAACGGCGACGGCGAGCCGGAGATCGTCTTCTACAACGGCTACCGCGCCGGAGAAGACATCGTGCCCGCGCCGGAGAACCCCAATGCCGAGCCGTGGGCGCGCTACGAAGGGACGCAGGCGAAGGCGCTCGGCATCCAGCAGCTCGCGGAGCACGGCGCGCAGGGGCGGGGCGTGCTGGTCGATCTGCATCATCACTTCGGCCGCGAGCGCCACGCGGTGACCTACGACGAGCTGATGCGCATCCTCGACGCCGACAGGGTGCAGGTCGAGCGCGGCGACATGCTGTGCTTCTACACCGGCTTTGCCGACGTGATCCTGGAGCTGCGCAAGAACCCGGATCCGAAGCTGCTGCACGGCACCTGCAGCGGCCTGGAGGGCCGCGATGACCGCCTCCTGCAATGGGTGAGCGATTCGGGCGTGGCATGCCTCATCGCGGACAACTTCGCCGTCGAGCTGATTCCGACCAGCATCACCAAGCCGCGTCCGCACGCCGCGATGCCGCTGCACGAGCATTGCATCTTCAAGAACGGCATTCATCTCGGCGAGCTGTTCTATCTCACCGAGCTCGCGCGCTGGCTGCGCTCGCATGGCCGCAACCGTTTTCTGCTGACTGCGCCGCCGCTGCGCCTGCCCGGCGCGGTCGGCTCGCCGGCGACGCCGATCGCTACCGTCTGAGCGCGTACGACTACATCATCGTCGGCGCGGGCTCGGCCGGGTGCGTGCTCGCCAGCCGCCTGACCGAGGATGCGCGCACCAGCGTGCTCCTTATAGAGGCGGGACCGCGCGACACGCACTTCTGGATCCACGTGCCGCTCGGCTACGGCAAGCTCTTCGCGCGCACCGACGTCAACTGGGCCTACCAATCGGAGCCCGAGGCGGCGCTCGGCGGCCGGCGCATCTTCACGCCGCGCGGCAAGGTGCTCGGCGGCTCCTCTTCGATCAACGGCCTCGTCTATATCCGCGGCCAGCCGGAGGACTACGACGGCTGGGGCATTCCCGGCTGGCGCTTCGCGGACCTCCTGCCGTACTTCAGGAAATCGGAGAACCAGGCGCGCGGCGCCGATCAGTGGCACGGCGTCGGCGGGCCGCTCGAGGTAGGCGACCTCGAGCGCCACGAGCTCTGCGACGCCTTCATCGCCGCCGCCGCTGCGCTCGGCGTTCCGCGCAACCCGGACTTCAACGGCGCCTCGCAGGAAGGCGCCGGCTACTATCAGGCGACGACCTGCCGCGGCCGCCGCTGCAGCACCGCCACCGGCTACCTGCGGGCGGCCGAGAAGCGGCCGAACCTGCGCGTGCTCGTCAATACGCTCGCCACCGGCATCACGTTCGACGGCCGCCGCGCCACCGGTGTTCGCACCGCCACGCAGACATTCACTGCACGGCGTGAGGTGATCGTCGCCGGCGGTGCATTCAACTCGCCGCAGCTATTGCAGCTCTCCGGTATCGGCCCCGCCGGGCTCTCGCAGCGGCTCGGCATCCCGGTAATTGCCGACCTGCCGGTTGGCGAAGGACTGCAGGATCACTACTACGCCCGCACGTTCTGGCGCTGTTGCAAGCCGCTCACGCTGAACGACGACATGGCTTCGTGGCTCGGCCGCGCGCGGATTGGCGCGCAATACCTGCTGCGCCGGCAGGGGCCGCTGACCATCGCCGCCGGCTATGCCGCCGCCTTCGTGCGCACGCGGCCCGAGCTCACGCGGCCCGACGCGCAGATCTACTTCATCAACTTCTCTACCGCGAAGCGCGGCGGCGTGCTGCATCCGTTTTCCGGCTTCACCTGCTCCGTGTCGCAGCTTCAGGTCGAATCGCGCGGCAGCGTACTGATCTGCTCGCGCGACGCGCGCCAGCCGCCGGCGATCCACTACAACTATCTTGCGACGCAGAACGACCGCCGGGTGATGGTTGAGGGCGTGAAGCTGGTGCGGCGAATCGTAAATACGCCGCCGCTGCGCGAGTACGTCACCGCCGAAGAATTTCCCGGCGCGAAGCTGCAGAGCGATGACGAGCTGCTCGCCTTCGTGCGCGAATCCGGTGAGACGGTATTCCATCCGACGTCGACCTGCAGCATCGGAAGCGTGGTGGACGAGCGCCTGCGCATCAAAGGCATCGGTGGCTTGCGCGTGATCGACGCCTCGGTGATGCCCGCGGTGCCGTCGGGGAATATCAACGCGGCGGTCATCGCGGTGGCGGAGAAAGGCGCCGACCTGCTGAAGCAGGACGCGTCCCTATAATCGACCGATGTGGGAAGCGCTCGCGCTGCTGCTGGTGGTCGTGCTCGGCACGCTGCTCTGGGCCGATAGCCTGAAGGCACGCGAGCACGCGGTACGCGCCGGCCGCTCGGCCTGCGAGCGCTATCAGCTGCAGTTCCTCGACGACACGGTGGCATTCGCCAGGATGCGCCTGGCGCGCGACGACGAGGGGCAGCTGAAAATAAAGCGCACCTACACGTTCGAGTTCTCGGACACCGGGAACAATCGCCGCCACGGCGCCATCGTGATGCTGGGCGGCGAAGTGGCCGACATGCATCTCGAGCCGTATAGGATGCAATGAGGGATTCATGAGCGAGAGGTGGCTCAGCGGCCGGGTGATCGAGAACCGGCACTGGACGGACACGCTGTTCTCACTGCGCGTCGCGAACGCAGCGCTCAGTTTCGAGGCGGGGCAGTTCGTCCGCATCGCGCTGGACGTCAATGGCGAGCGCGTGGCGCGCGCGTTCTCATTTGTCAACCCGCCGGACGATCCGGTGCACGAGTTCTACGGCGTGATCGTGCCGGAGGGGCCGCTGTCGCCGCGCCTCGCGAAATTGAACGCAGGCGATGCGCTGTACCTGGCGCCGAATCCCGCCGGCTTTCTGGTCCTGTCGGAAGTCCCCGATGCCGAAACGCTGTGGCTGATAGCAACCGGCACCGGGCTCGCGCCGTTTCTATCCATCCTGCGTACCGCGACGCCGTGGCGGCGGTTCAGGAACGTGGTGCTGGTGCATGCGGTGCGCTATGCGAGCGAGCTTACCTACAAGCAGGTGATAAGCGCCACGCCCGCGCGCTACGTCGCTTTTGTGAGCCGCGAGCCGGCGCCCGGCTCGCTCGCGGGGCGCATACCGGCGGCGATTGCCGACGGGCGCCTGGAAGCTGCGGCAGGCTTGCCGCTTACGCCGCAGGCATCGCACGTCGTGCTGTGCGGCAACCCGCAGATGCTGCGCGACGCGACTGCGGCGCTCATTGCACGCGGCATGCGCAAGCACCGCCGGCGCACGCCCGGCCATATCACGGTGGAAAGTTTTTGGTAAGGGCGCTTTGCGCACTTCTGGCGGTCGCGCTGCTCTCGGGCTGCAGCGCGGTGCGGCTCGTTTATGACAATGCAGAAATTTACGTTCGCTGGCGCGCCGCGCATTACCTCGACCCCGACGAAGCGCAGGCCGAGGAGCTCGACGAGCGCATCGCGGCGTACATGGCGTGGCATCGCACGCACTCGCTGCCGAAATATGCACAGATCGTCGACGAGGCGCGCCGGCGTTTGGAGCGGCGCCTGCAACCCGACGATCTCGTTTGGGGGTACGATTCCATCGTCGCGCAGCTGCGAGAAGACATGCGCGCGGCAGCAGAAAACATGGCACCGCTGCTCGATCGGCTGACGCCGCAGCAGATCGCGCATTTCGAGCGGCGCCTGGCAGAAGACAACCGCAGGTTCGCAAGGGAGAACCTGCGCGGCGGGGAGCGCGAGCGCCGCGAGCGCCGCACCGAGCGCAACGTCGAGCGACTGGAGGACTGGTTGGGGAGACTGTCCCGAGCGCAGGTTGAGCGCGTAGCGCAATACTCAGAGCGCTCGCCGCTGCTCGATGATCTGCGCGACCGCGACCACAAGCGCTTGCAGGCGGAGCTGCTCGCCATCCTGCGCGCCAAGGAAGCGAAGAAGCGCCTGCCGGACTTCGTCACCAGTTGGGACCGCGGTCGCGAGCCGGACTATGCCGCCGCCACCGAGGCGGCGCGCAAAGAGTACGGCGCCATGATCCTCGATATCGACCGCAGCCTGACGCTCGAGCAGCGCGCGCGCGCCGTGCACGATCTCGCCCGCTACGCGCAGGAGTTTCGCGCGCTCGCCGGGAACGCGCGATGAGCGAGCCGGCGCCGCGACGGGAGGTAGCGGACGCGTCCGCGGCGCTGCGGCCGGAGCCGCAGCTTCCGGCCATCGCGGGCCGCTCGCGCCACGGACAGCTGGAATACGAGGCGCTGCTCGCCAACGCCTCGATCGGCATCGCTTTCACGCGCGAGCGGCGCTTCTTCCTTACCAATCCCAAGTTCGCCGAGATGTTCGGCTACTGCGCGGACGAGCTCGTCGGCCAGCCGGGCGAAGTGGTGTACCCCAGCCGCGAGAGCTACGCGGCGCTCGGGGCGGTCGCCGTGCCGATTCTCTCCGCCGGCCGGCAGCTCGACGTCGAATGGCAGATGCGCCGCAAGGACGGCTCGACCTTCCTTTGCCGCATGATCGCCAAGGCGATCGATGCCGCGAGCACGCAGAGCGGCACGGTGTGGATCGTCGAGGACATCACCGAGCGGCGCCGCCAGGCGGACGAGGTGTCGCGCCTGCTGCGCGAGCAGGACGCGATCCTCGGCAGCGCGTCGATCGGCATCGTCTTCATCAAGGACCGGCGCATCGTGCGCTGCAACCGGCGCTACGAAGAAATGTACGGTTACAGCCCGGGCGAGATGGACGGGCAGCCCACCACCGTCCTGTACCCGGGCGGTGCGGCCTACGAGCAGGCAGGGGAGGTCTACGAGACGCTGGCGCGCGGCCAGACCTCGCGCCGCGTGGAGCTGCGCCGCCGCAAGGATGGCAGCACCTTCTGGAACCGGGCCGACGGCCGCGCCGTCGATCCGCGCGAGCCGCACAAGGGCTCGGTCTGGATCGTCGAAGACATCACCGAACAGCGCAAGGCCGAGGAGGAGCTGCAGCGCGTGCTCGCCGAGCAGCAGGCGCTCCTCAACAACGTCGTGGTCGGCATCCAGTTCACGCGCGATCGCCGCACCGTGCGCTGCAACCGGCGCTTCGAGGAGCTGTTCGGCTACGCGCCGGGCACCGCGGTCGGCGCGCCGACGCGCGACGTGTATTTCACCGACGCCGAATACGAGCAGGTGGCCGGGACCTATGCCGAGCTCGATCGCGGCCAGATGCACGCGCGCGAGACCTGGGTGCGCCGCCAGGACGGCGCGGGCTTCTGGTGCCGCGTCACCGGCAGGGCGGTCGCGCCCGGCGATCCGGCGAAGGGCTACGTCTGGCTGCTCGAGGACATCACCGAGAGGAAACGCGCCGACGAGGCGCTGCACCGGCTGCTGCGCGAGCAGGACGCGGTGCTCGAGAACGCGCTCGCCGGCATCATCTTCGTGAAGCAGCGGCGCATCGTGCGCTGCAACCGCCGCTTCGAGCAGATCTTCGGCTGCGAGCCGGGCGAGCTGCTGAACCAGTCGACGCGCTTCATGTTCCGCAGCGAGGCGGAATACGACGCCGGTGGCGACCCGGTGTACGAGGCGGTGTGGCGCGGCGAGACGCAGCAGCTGCGCCGCCAGCACGTCACGAAGGACGGCAGCCTCATCTGGTGCTCGATCAGCGGCCGCGCGCTGCAGGCGGGCGAGCCGTCGCAGGGCTCGGTGTGGCTGTTCGAGGACATCACGCGCCAGCACGAAGCCGAGGAAAGGATCGAGCGGGCGCTTGCCGAGCAGGAGCTGATCCTCGACAACGCTACCGTCGGCATCGCTTTCGTCAGGAACCGGATCATCCAGCGCTGCAACCGCTACCTCGAAGAGATGGGCGGCGCCGGTCCCAGCGAGCTCGTCGGCCAGAGCTCCGAGGTGCTGTTCGCCGATCGCGAGGACTGGCAGCGCGCCGGGGCGCTCGCGTATCTCACCACCGCGCCGGGCGGCACGCACGACGCCGAGTGGCGCTTCAAGCGCCGCGACGGCACGATCTTCCGCTGCCGCAACCGCGGGCGCCGTATCGATGTCGGCGAGGAGATCCAGGAATGGATCTGGAGCTTCGAGGACGTCACCGCGGAGCGCGATGCCGACCTGCGCGTGCAGCGCGCGCTCGCCGAGCAGGAGCTGATCCTCGACAACGCCACGGTGGGCATCTCGTTCGTGAAGAACCGCGCCTACCAGCGCTGCAATCCGCGCTTCGAGCAGATGTTCGGCTATGGTCCGGGCGAGCTGATCGGCCAGGGCACGCGCGCCATCTACTGCTCTGCGGACGAGTACGAGCGCGACGCCGCCTGGTATGAGGAGATGCGCGCCGGCCGCTCGGTGACCGCCGAGCGCGAGTACCGGCGCAAGGACGGCAGCCGCTTCTGGTGCAAGCTCGTGGGCAAGGCGATCGACGCGGCGAATCCGCTGGCAGGCTCGATCTGGATCTACGACGATGTCACCGCCGAGCACGCCGCGCGCGAATCGCTGGAAGCTTCGCGCGACGCGCTCGAGCGCGCGGTTACGCAGCGCACCACCGAGCTGCAGGAAGCGAAGGCGCGCGCCCAGCACCTCGCCGACCACGACGCGCTCACCAGCCTTCCCAACCGCCGGCTGCTCGAGGACCGGCTGCGCCAGGCGCTCGCGCTCAGCCAGCGCAATCGCAAGCAGACGGCGGTCATGTTCATCGACCTCGACCGCTTCAAGCCGATCAACGATTCGCTCGGGCACGCGGTCGGCGACGTGCTGCTGAAGGAGGTCTCGCAGCGCCTCGTCAGGCAGCTGCGCGAGGGCGACACCATCTGCCGCATCGGCGGCGACGAGTTCGTCGTCGTGCTGCCGGAGGTGAAGCGCTCCTCCGACGCCGCGCAGGTGGCGCAGAAGGTGATCGAGCAGGTGTCGGCTCCGGTGCTGGTCGACGAGGCCGAGCTCGCCGTCACCTGCTCGGTCGGCATCGCCGTCTTCCCCGAGGACGGGCGCGACGCCGAGACGCTGATCCGTAACGCCGACGCAGCGATGTACCACGCGAAGGAACTCGGCCGCGCGAACTACCAGTTCTTCACCGAGCAGATGAACCAGGCCGCCTCGCGGCGCCTCGCGCTCGAGACGGACTTGCGCCGCGCGCTCGGGCGCGACGAGCTACGCGTGCATTACCAGCGCATCGTCGACGCGCACACCGGCCAAGTCACCGGCCACGAGGCGCTGGTGCGCTGGCAGCACCCGGAGCGCGGGCTGGTGCCGCCGGCGGAGTTCATCCAGATCGCCGAAGAAAGCGGGCTGATCCTCAAGATCGGCGAATGGGTGCTGCGCGAAGCGTGCCGCTGGGCGACCTTCATCGGCGTCGAGCGCGGGCTGCAGGTCTCGGTCAACCTGTCGCCGCGCCAGTTCAACGACCCAAAGCTCGCGCAGCACGTGGCGCAGGCGCTGAAGGAAACCGGCCTCCCGCCGCGGCTCCTCGAGCTCGAGATCACCGAGACGCTCGCCATGCAGCACACCGACATCACGCTCAGCACGCTCAAGCGCCTGAAGAAGCTCGGCGTGTCGATCGCGATCGACGACTTCGGCACCGGCTACTCGAGCCTCGCGTACCTGCGCCGCTTCCCGGTGGACAAGGTCAAGATCGACCGCATCTTCGTTGCGGATGCGCCGGAGGACCGCGAGCAGGGCGCCATCATCTCGGCGATCGTCGCGCTTGCGCACGCGCTCGACATCGAGGTGATCGGGGAGGGCGTGGAGAACGAGGCGCAGCAGGAGTTCCTGCGCCGCTGCGGCTGCGACTACATCCAGGGTTACCTGGTCGGCGCCCCAGCCGATTCCGACACTGCGGCGAAGGACTACCTCTAGATCTGCTTGCCGCGCTTCTCCTGGCGCAGCCGCTCGATGCCTTTGATGTTGTACTCCACGCCGAGCATGTTCGGGTTGACCTCCAGCGCCTTGCGGAACCAGGCAAGCGCTTGGTCATGGCGCTCCAGCCGCATGTAGATCAGCCCGAGGCCCGAGAGCGCGCCGAAATGACGCGGATTGCGCTTAAGCACCTCGGCGCAGTCGGCGATCGACTTGCGGTATTCGCCCGCCAGGTAATAGACGGTCGCGCGCTTGTTCCAGCCTTCGGCAAACTCCGGCCTGCGGCGCACGATTTCGCTGAAGGTGGCGATCGCCGCCGTGTACTCTTGCCCGTCGACCTGCCGGACGCCGCGCGCCATCAGCCGATCGATCGCCGCATCGCCCGAGCGGCTCCACAGCGCCCACAGGCCCTGCTCGGCGTAGTCGCGCACGAGCGCGTTGTCGTCGCGCAGGAGTGCGTCGAGCCGCGGCGCATCCGTCATGCCGCCATAGTTCGCGAACCATACGATCGCCTCCAGGCGCGCCGTTGTTTCACTGCTCGCGAGCTGCGCCAGCGCTTGTTGCCGCGACTCGGGCGGCTCGGGCAGCGCCGCCGGCGCCCAGATGATCAAGGCGACGACCAAGAGCAGGACGCTGCTGCGCAGAGATGAAGGCAACATGGGCGCGCGGGCCGCGGCCATCTTAGCGCTATAGCGGATGATGGTGTTTCAAACGCTTGCTACGTTTAGAGTAGCAATGCTGCCGCGACCACTTACCCTCAGGAGAAGCCCGTGAAGATGAAAAGCCGGCAAGTCCTCATGTACGCATGCGCGTCGCTTGCCGCGTGCGCTGCTACGGGCACAGCGCCGCCCGCGCCGAGCGTGCCTGCACAGCTCGCCGTGCCGAGCGGTCAAGTGCTGTTGCTCAAAGCGCTCGCCAGCGGCGTGCAAAACTACGCCTGCAGCGAAGGCAAGTCCGGACTCGAATGGAGCTTCAAGGGTCCGCAGGCCGAGCTCACCGATGAGGCCGGCCGTGCGATCGGCAAGCACTACGCGGGTCCGACTTGGGAGGCGTCAGACGGCAGCAAGGTCGTGGGACGCCTCGTCTCCTCCGCAGACTCGGAATCGCGCGATGCTATTCCCCGACTTTTGCTTGTCTCCACGCAGAACAGCGGCAGCGGCGTGTTCGCCGGCGTCAAGAACATCCAGCGGCTCCAGACCACCGGCGGACTACCGCCGAAGGAGCCGTGCCAGCGGGATCAGCTTGGCCGGCTGGTGCAATCTCCCTATAAGGCCATCTATTACTTCTATGGAGATGCGCGATAGTGGGAATGCCGGCCGTGGCAGTGCTGTTAGCGCGGAGTACGATTCGGCTATCGGAAAGGAAGAGTGTCATGAACGTGAAACCATTCGCAGCCATCCTGGCGCTTGTCGTCGCCAATGCCGTCTACGCGGCCGATTCCTCGGGACCCGCTTCGCGTTCCGATCCGGTCATGGACCACTACCAGGCGGCGGCTGAGCGCCAGGATTGGAAGTCGGCTGCGGCCACGATGAGCGAGGCGCTGGGCGCGAACCCGCGCAACGCTGACTATCACAACCTATACGCGTACGCGCTGCGCCGGAGCGGCAGCGGCGACATGGACGTCGTCTTCAAGCACTACAACGAGGCGCTGCGCCTCGATCCCAAGCACCGCGGCGCGCATGAGTACATCGGCGAGGCCTATCTCATGGTGGGTAACGTCGCCAAGGCGAAGGAGCATCTGAGCGCGCTCGACAAGATCTGCTTCTTCGGCTGCAGCGAGTACAACGATCTGAAGAAGGCGATCTCCGACGCCGAGGCGAAGACCGTCAAGCAATAGCCGCTAGCGGCCGAGGCGCGCCAGCGCCTTGGCGTAGTACGCCGCCTCGATCTTCGTCCTGAGGAGCGCGAGCTTATTCACCGCGCGCGACTGAGCTGGCCGATCTCGCGCAGCTGATCCGCCTCCGGCGGCACATAGCCCGCGTTCTTGAGGATGCGGTAGGCGACGCGCAGGTCCTCGAGCTCCCCGCGCGCGATTGCTTCTTCGATCCGCCGTTCGGCGAGGAACAACATCAGTAGCCGATTGCCGCGCCATCGCTGCGCGGATCATAACCGCCGGCGCGCATGCCGCTCTGCGGATCGATGGTGATGCCGTGCGCGTGCCCGGCGAGCTCGTTCCAGTCGCCCCAGCGATCCAGGCGGTGGCCGCGGCGCGCGAGCTCCTCGATGGTCTCGCGCGCAAAGCGCGCCTCGATGTGCAGCGTGTCGCGCGCCTCGCCGAGCGCGAAGCGGCCCGAAAGCCAGCGCGGCGCCGCTACGGCCTGCTGGATGTCGCGGTTGTAATCGATCATCGCGACGTACGCCTGCAGGTGGATCTGCGGCTGGCCGTCGGCGCCCATGCAGCCTAGCGCGGCCCAGAGCTTCTGTTCTCTGAACGCCAGCGACGCGATCAGCGTATGCACCGGCACTTTGCCGGGCTCCACGCGATTCGGGTGCGCCGGATCGAGCGAGAAATACGCGCTGCGGTTCTGCAGCACCACGCCGGTGGCGGGGTCGGTGACGCAGGCGCCGAAGACGCCGTAGAGGCTGAAGATGAGCGACGCGGCGTTGCCCTCGGCATCGACGGCGGCGACATACACCGTGTCGCCCACCAGGCTGCTCTCGGGCACCTGGTCCCAGGCGAGCGCGCGCGCTGAGTCGATGAGCTTGCGCCGCTCGTCCGCATGGGCCTTTGAGACCAGCCGCGCCGCCGGCACCTGCGCATGGCGCGGGTCGGCGAGCCAGCGGTCGCGATCGTGATAGGCGAGCTGCTTCGCCTGCACCAGCAGGTGGACATGATCAGGACCTTGATAGGGGCCGAGCTCGAGCGGCTCGACGAGGTTCAGCATCTCGAGCACCGTAAAGCCCTGCGTCGGCGCCGGCGTCTCGTAAAGGGTCACCCCGCGGTACGTGCCCGAGATCGGCTCGCCCCAATAGGCGCGCTGTGCGGCGAGGTCCGCGCTGCGGAAGAACCCGCCACGCTCGGCCGAGAAGCGCGCGAGCGCCGCCGCGACCTCGCCCTCGTAATAGCCGGCGCGGCCTTGCGCGGCGATCGCTTCCAGCGTGCGCGCAAGCGCCGGGTTCGTGAGCCTCGCGCGTCCGCCGAGGAAAAGCGAGGCTGAGCCCGCGTCCTGCGCGAGTTCGCCTTGGGTCTCCGAGATCCAGCGCGCAAGGCGCTCGCTGACCGGATAGCCGTCGCGCGCGTAGTGGATGGCCGCTTCCAAGCAGCGCGAGAGCGGCAACCGGCCATAGCGTGCGTGGGCCTCGCAGAAGCTCGCCACCGCGCCCGGCGTGGTTAGCGTGGCGGGCACGATGCCGCGGAACGGGATCTCGCGCTGGCCGCGAAAGCGCTCGAGCGTCGCTGAGGCTGCGGCGCGGCCGCCGCCATCGAGATAGGCGACGCGCGCTTCCTTGGAGTCGTAGATCAGCCAGAAAGCATCGCCGCCGATCCCGCACATGTGCGGGTAGACGACGGCGAGCACGGCGGCCGCGGCAATCGCCGCATCGACGGCCGAGCCGCCGGCGCGCAGCGCATCGGCGCCGGCGGCCGAGGCAAGCGCGTGCGGGCACGTGACCATGCCGCGCGGCGCGAGCGTCGGGCTTGCGGCTATTTGAGCTTCTTCCTCGCGAGCGCGGTGCCGGCGACGAGTGCTTGCAGCTTGCGCATCGCGATGTCGCGATCCATCGGCGCCATGCCGCAATTGGTGCAGGGATAAAGGCGCTTCGCCGGTACGTACTTCGCCGCGGCAGCGATGGTGGCGGCGACCTCCCGGGGTGTTTCGACCGCGTCCGTGGCGACGTCGATCACGCCCACCAGCACGTCTTTCCCCTTCAGCAGCTCGAGCAGCTCGATCGGTACCTTCGAGTGGATGCACTCGAGCGAAACCTGGTCGATCCTGCTCTTTGCGAGCGCCGGAAAGATCTCGTCGTACTGGCGCCACTCGGCTCCGAGCGTGTGCTTCCAGTCGATGTTCGCCTGGATGCCGTAGCCGTAGCAGATGTGCACGCACGTCTTGCACTTGAGGCCCTGTGCGGCACGCTCGAGCGCGGCGATGCCCCATTGCTTGACCTCGTCCAGGTACACGTTGAAGGCTGGCTCGTCGAACTGGATGACGTCGACACCGTCTTTCTCCAGGGCGCGCGCTTCCCGGTTGAGGAGCTCGGCGAATGCCATGGCGAGCTTCAGCTTGTCGCGATAGTGCTCGTCGGCGATCGTGTCGACGATGGTCATCGGCCCGGGCAGCGTGAGCTTGAGCTGCCGCCGGGTGTGTGCGCGAGCAAGCGCGGCTTCCGCCTGGTGCACGCGGCCTTTCAGCTGCAGTGGTCCGGTCACCACCGGCACCATCGCCTCGTAGCGGTTATTGCGGATGCCCATCTTCACCTTGCGGCCGAAGTCGATTCCCTCGACGAACTCGAGGAAGCCATGCACGAAGTGCTGGCGCGACTGCTCGCCGTCCGTGACGATGTCGACGCCGGCGTCCTCCTGGCTCTTCAGCCAGAGGAGCGTGGCGTCGCGCTTTGCCTGCGCGAGCTCCTCGCCGGCCAGGCGCCACGCCGGCCAGAGCTTCTTCGGCTCGGCGAGCCAGGCGGGCTTGGGGAGGCTGCCGGCGATGGTCGTTTTCAACACCGGCCTATTATCAAGGGCGTCGCCCGCCGGCGACGGCTGCGAT
>DASQIG010000009.1:0-4975 GCA_035631735.1 Burkholderiales bacterium
CGCGGCCATCTTATTGCCCCCTTGTGGAGCGCATTGTCCGGGTTTGCGCGCGGGCCTTCAAGCTAAAATTGCCCCGCGCATGTCCAAGGCCTTCGTTAGAGAAGTCGCGGACTCGGACGACGAGGTCGAGGGCGCCGCGCCGCAGGCGCCCGCGGGGAAAAATTACATCACCCCCGAGGGCTTCGCGCGCCTGCAGCGCGAGAAAAAGCAGCTGCTGGAAGTCGAGCGGCCGGAAGTGGTGAAGATCGTGGCGTGGGCGGCGTCGCTCGGCGACCGGTCGGAAAACGCCGACTTCCTCTTTGGCAAGAAGCGGCTGCGCGAGATCGACCGCCGCGTGCGCTTCCTGATCAAGCGCCTCGAGGCGGCGCATATCGTGCATTGCGCCGGCCGCGACACCGACCAGATCTTCTTCGGCGCGCAGGTGCGCGTGAAAGGTTCGGCCGGAGAGCGCAGGGTGCGCATCGTCGGCATCGACGAGGTTGATCCGAAGCGCGGCGACGTGTCGTGGATCTCGCCGATCGCGCGCGCGCTCCTCAAGGCGCGCGCAGGCGATGTCGTGCGGCTGCGCACGCCGGCGGGCGAGGAGCAGCTGGAGATCCTGGAGGTGCGCTACCCATGAGCTGGCTCAAGGAGTTCCGCGAGTTCGCAACCCGGGGCAACGTCGTCGATCTCGCCGTCGGCGTGATCATCGGCACGGCGTTCGGCAAGATCGTCAGCTCGCTGGTCGCCGACATCATCATGCCGCTGATCGGCATCCTGATCGGCGGCATCCACTACGAGGACCTGGTCATCGAGGTCGGCGACGCGCAGGTCACGTACGGCAAATTCATCGAGAACGTGATCGACTTCGTGGTGATCGCCTTCGTCATCTTCGTGATGGTCAAGGTGATCAACCGTTTCCGCCGCCAGGAGCAGAAGGAACCGCAGGCCGCGCCGCCGCCGCGCCAGGAGCAGCTCCTGGAAGAGATCCGCGACCTGCTGAAGCGCAAATAATTCCGATCCAGGGCCGGAATTAGGGCAACTCTAAGATGTCGCCCCGGCGAAAGCGGGGGTCCAGCTTCTCTAATTGCGACCCTGGATCGGAATTATTTCTTGAAGTCGCCGGCGACGACGAGCGCGAGCTTCGCCGGATCGATGTACCTGGCGAGCGCGCCGTTTACCTGCGCTGGCGTGAGCGCCGCGATCCTCGCTTCCAGGTCGCTGTCCCAGGCGTAGGTGCGCCCGAGGAAGAGGTACGAGGCGATGCGGGCCGCGAGGACGCGATCCTGCGTGCGCGCGAGGCGCCGCTGCTCCAGCAGCCCTTTCTTGCCCGCTGCAACTTCCGTTGCGGTAAAGCCGCTGCCCAGGGCGCGCGTGATCTCCTCGCGGATCGCGCTTTCGACGCGTGCGCGGTTCTGCGGTGCGAAGATCGCAGAGACCCGGAACCACGCCGACTCGTCGAGCGGGCTCGCGCCGAAGCTCGAGCCGGTGCTGTAGGAGAGTCCCTCCTTCTCGCGCACGCGCTCGGCAAGCCGCGAGCTCGAGGTGCCGCCGAGGAGGTAGTTCGCGAGGAGCAGCGCCGGGAAATCCGCATGATCGTCGCGCATCCGCACGTTCTCGCCGCCGCGCAGCACCGCGTTCGCCTTGTCCGGCGTGATCACCTGGTCTTCGAGCGCCGGGGTATCGAAATAGCGGTACGCCACGCGCGTGAACGGGTAGGGCGAGCGCCAGGGGCCGAAGTGCTCTTCTACCGCGCGCGCGACGACGTCGGGCTCGAATTCGCCCACCGCGGAAAAGTCGGCGCCGGTAGCGCCGACCAGCTCGCGATAGCAGCTCTCGGCGTCCTTCAGCGTGGTCTTGCGGATCCAGGAGAGGCGCTCTTCGATGGTCGGCGTGTAGTTGCGATGGCCGACCGGATAGCGCTCGAGATGCCGCGTGAGCCGCACCTCGGCGTTGGCAGCGGGGTCGGAGAGCTGCGCCTGCGTGCCGGTGAGCGCCGCGCGCTTGAGCTCCTCGAACTCCGTGGCCGGGAACGACGGCTCGCGTAGCGCTTCAGCCACCAGCGCGAGCGCCGGCAGCAGGTTCTCGTTGCGCACCTCGACGGTGGCCCCCTCTATGCTCACCGAGACGCGCGCGTTCAGCTTGTCGAAGGCCTCCTTCAGCTCGCTGCGGCTGTGCTTCTTCGTGCCGCGCAGCAGCATCTCGCCGGCGAACTCGCAGGCCACCTCGCGGTTCATGAGGGTCTTTTCGTCGCCCCAGTGCAGCGTGAGCTGCGCGACCACGCGGCTGCCGCGCGTCTGCTTCGGGAGCAGCGCGAGCTTGATGCCGTTCGCCGCCGTGCGGCGCAGGAGCCGCGCCTCGATGTTCTGCGGCGACGGGTCGAACGCCTCGCCGAGGCTCACGCGCTCGCCGCCCTGGAAGTTCTTCAGTTCGGCGGCGACGTCCGGCGTCGGCGGGATCTCCGCGCGGTCGGGGCGCTCGGTGGGCACGAACGTGCCCACCACGCGGTTGGCGCGCTTGAGATAGTGATCGGCGACGCGTTGCACGTCGGCCACCGTCACCTTGCGCAGCTGGTCGCGATACAGGTAGAAGAGCCGCCAGTCGCCGAGCGCCGCGTTCTCCGAAAGAGCGCGCACCAGCTGGCTGCTTTCAAGCTGTGCGCGATCGATGTCGTTAAGGAGCCGGGTGCGAGCGCGCTCGACCTCGTCGGCGGTGATCTTGCTGCGCCCGACGTCCTCCAGCACGGCGAGCAGCGCCCGGCGCGCCTTGGCGAGGTCCATTTCGCGCGACAGCTGGGCGCCGAAGTACATGTAGCCCGGGTCGTGGAGCTGGCGCTCGGCGCCCCACACGCTCGAGGCGATGCCCTTCTGCACGAGCGCGCGGTGCAGCCGCCCGGTCGGCGTGTCGCCGAGGATCTGCACCAGGACGTCGAGCGCCGGGTAGTCGGGATGGCTGCCGGCCATCGCGCGGTAGAGCGCGACCACCATCTGCTGGTCGCCGACGCGCTCCAGTGTCACGTCGCGCTCGCCGTCCTGCGTCGGCTCCTCGGTGTAGAACGTGGGCAGCGTGCGGGTGGGCTTCGCGATGGGGCCGAAGTGCTGCGCGACGCGCTCGAGCGCGCGCGCCTCGTCGAAGTGCCCGGCGACCAGCAGCACCGCGTTATCGGGCTGGTACCAGGTGCGATAGAACGCCTGCAGCTTCTCGATCGGCACTTTCTCGATGTCGGCGCGCTCGCCGATGACCGGATTGCCGTAGTTGTGCCAGACGAAGGCGAGCTGCTGCACGCGCTGAAACAGCACGCTGCCGGGATTGTTCTCGCCCAGCTCGAACTCGTTGCGCACCACCGTCATCTCGCTGTCGAGGTCCTCGCGCGAGACGCGCGAATTGACCATGCGGTCGGCCTCCATGGCGAGCGCCCAGTCGAGGTTGTCCTCGGTGGCCGACAGCGTCTCGAAATAGGTCGTGCGGTCGTTGGAGGTGGTGGCGTTCCAGCGCGCGCCGCGCCGCGTGAGCTCGCCCTTGATGTCGGGGAAGCCCGTCGAGCCCTTGAACAGCATGTGCTCGAGGAGGTGCGCCATGCCCTTCTCGCCGTAATCCTCGTGGCGCGAGCCGACCAGGTACACGATGTGCACCGTGATCGTGTCGACGCTCGGATCGGGGATGGCGAGCACCTTGAGGCCGTTCGGCAGCCGGTACTCGGTGACCCCTTCGATCGAAGCGACGCTCGCCGGCTTCGGCGCGCTGTCGCGGCTCGGCGTGGGCGCGGCGCAGGCGACAAGCGCGAGCGCCGCGGCGGCGGCAAATCGTCTCAAGTCATTTCTCGCCGCGCTGCTCGCGGATACAGGCTCTCAGTTCGTCGCCGCGCTTGTCCTTGCAGGCCTCGCGGATGCGCTCGCGCCGCGCCAGCCGCGCGCGGCCTTGCGCTTCGCAGCGCGCCGCGTCCTTCGCCTGCGCGCACATCTCCTTCATCATGCACTCGTCGTGCTGCGCGCCCTTGGTTGCCTCGCACGCGGCGCGCGCACTGCGCGCGCTGTCCTTCATCTTCGCCACGCGCTCCTCGCAGGCCTTCGGGTCCTTCTGCTGCGCGCACATCTGCTTCAGCATGCATTCGCGGTGCTCGGCACCGCTCTGGCCTTCGCAGGCCTTCTGCGCCTGCGCGCGCTCGGCGCGCAACTTCTCGCGCGCACCTTCGTCGTTGGGCTGCGCATGCAGCGGAGCGGCCGCCGCCGCGAGCAGTGCGGCGGCGAGCGCGATGCGCAGCCCGCTCACGCGAGCTGCTTCAGCATCGTGGCGCCGTCCGACACCTCGAACTTGCCCGGCGCCTCGAGGTTGAGCTGCTTGACGACGCCGTTATCCACCAGCATCGAGAAGCGCTGCATGCGCGTGCCCATGCCGCGCGCATTCAAGTCGAGCTCGAGGCCGAGCTTGCGGGTCCAGTCGGCCGAGCCGTCGGCGAGGAAGCGGATCTTGCCGAGCGCCTTCTGGTCGCGGCCCCAGTGCGCCATGACGAAGGCGTCGTTGGTGGCCACGCACCACACCTCGTTCACGCCTTTCTTGCGCAGCGGGTCCATGTTCTGCACGTAGCTCGGCACGTGCTTTGCCGAGCAGGTGGGCGTATACGCGCCCGGCAGCCCGAAGATCGCGATCTTCTTGCCTTTCACCGCGTCCGCCACGTGCACTTCCTTGGGCGGCATCGCGCATTGCGTGCCGCTGTCGAATTCGGTGGATTCCATCAGCTTGCCGTCGGGCAGGCGGTCGCCAACCTTGATGGTCATTGCAGGCGCTCCTTTAAGGTGTCGCGGTGGGGAGCGAGAATAATACTTCGATGACGCGCGCCGAGCGAGTGCTGGAAGGCGAAGTGCTCGCCCCCGAAACTGAAGCGAGCCGCGCGCTGCGCGAGCGGCTGGCGTTTCTCGCCTGGCTGCTGTACCTGCCGTTCGCCGCGCGCTTCGGCTAGCATGCGCGCGATGGCCTGGTTACGCCCGCTCGCGGCTGC
>DASQIG010000010.1:0-2967 GCA_035631735.1 Burkholderiales bacterium
CTGGAGCGGCATCACGACCATGTCGTCGGCGGCGCGGATGCCGCGATGGTCGAGGACGCCCGAATAGGCGTCGGTGCCGGTGCGCAGCATGGTGTGCAGCGGGTTGATGCGCCCGAGCGACGGGTACTTGCTCTTCGCGCCCTGCGGGCCGCTGTTGTCGAAGTTGAGCGCGAGCGAGATGACCTTGCCTTTGCGCACCAGGCGCGCGGCGGCGACGATGTCCTCGGCCCGCGTGTAGTTGAGCGTGCCGATCTCGTCCGCCGGTCCCCACCTGCCCCAGTTCTTGTATTTCTCGGCGGCTTCGCGCAGGTCCTGGCGGGTAAGCTTGCGGCCCATGGTCGCACCTCGAACGGTGAGGCGCATAGCGTATCAGGGGCTCGTGGCTGCGGCGGTAGCGGCGCTCGGCTGGTTCGTCATATCGAACGCCGCGGCGAACCTCGAGGCGCGGCGCATCGCAAGCGGCTTCGGCTTCCTGTCGCGCGAGGCGGGCTTCGAGATCGGCGAATCGTTCTTCCTGCGCTACAGCGCCGCCGACAGCTACGGGCGGGCGCTCGTCATCGGCCTCAGCAACACGCTTGCCGTCGCGGCGATCGGCATCGCGCTCGCCACCGTGCTCGGCGGGGCCCTCGGCCTGGCGCGCCTCGCGCGCACTGCGCTCCTGCGCGCGCTGGCGGCGGCATACGTGGAGTTCGTGCGCAACGTGCCGCTGCTCGTGCAGCTTTTCTTCTGGTATGCGCTCATCAGCGAGGCGCTGCCCGGACCGCGCCAGGCGCTCCAGCCGCTGCCGGGCGTGTTCCTCAGCAACCGCGGCATCTTCTTCCCGCTGCCCGGCAGCGTGCCGGAGCTCAGCGGCTTCAATTTCACCGGCGGCACGGCGCTGTCGCCGGAATTCGCTGCATTGCTCATCGGCCTGGTCATGTACACGGCCGCATTCATCGCGGAGATCGTGCGCGCGGGCATCCTCGCGATCGAGCGCGGCCAGCTCGACGCGGCGTACGCGCTCGGCCTCACGCGCTGGCAGGTGACGCGCCTCGTCGTCCTGCCGCAGGCGCTGCGCGTCATCGTGCCGCCGCTCACCAGCCAGTACCTGAACCTGACGAAGAACAGCTCGCTCGCCGTGGCGATCGGCTACCCCGACCTCGTCTCGATCGCCAACACGACCATCAACCAGACCGGCCAGGCGATCGAAGGCGTCGCCATCATCATGGCGGTGTACCTCACGGTGAGCCTGTCGATCTCCGCGTTCATGAACTGGTACAACGCCCGGGTGGCGTTCCGCTGAGCAAGGTTCTTACCGTCGCGCTTGCGCTCGTCATCGCAGTGGCGCTCGCACCGTTCGTGCAGTGGGCGTTCATCCATGCCGTATGGCGCCCCGACGCCGCGGCGTGCCGCGCGGCGCATGGCGCCTGCTGGGGCTTCATCGTCGAGAAGCACCGCTTCATCCTCTTCGGCACCTATCCGTACGACGAGCACTGGCGGCCCGCGCTCGCAACCGTGGTGCTGCTCGCGCTATGGATCGTGAGCGCGGTGCGCGCGTTCTGGCGGCCGTGGCTCGCGCTGATATGGGCCGCAGGGCTGACGGTGATCGGAGCGCTGATGTGGGGCGGCGTGTTCGGTATGCCGTACGTGGAAAACGAGCGCTGGGGCGGCCTCATTCTCACGCTCCTGCTCAGCAGCTTCGGGCTGGCGACCGCGTTCCCGCTGTCGATCCTGTTGGCGCTGGGGCGGCGCTCGACGCTGCCGATGATCCGCGCGCTGTGCATCGCCTACATCGAGCTGGTGCGCGGCGTGCCGCTGATCTCGCTGCTCTTCATGGCCTCCGTGATGCTGCCGCTTTTCCTGCCGGGCGGCATGACGATCGACAAGCTCGCGCGCGCGCAGATCGCGCTCGTGCTGTTTGCCGCGGCGTACCTCGCGGAGGTGGTGCGCGGCGGCCTCCAGGCAATTCCGCGCGGCCAGTACGACGCCGCGGCCGCGATCGGCCTCGGCTACTGGGGCGCGATGCGCGCGGTGATCCTGCCGCAGGCGCTGCGCATCGCCGTGCCGCCGCTCGTCAATACGTTCGTCGGCTTCTTCAAGGACACCTCGCTCGTGCTGATCATCGGCCTCTTCGACCTGCTCTCGACCGTCAAGGTCGCGCTCACCGAGCCGGCGTGGAACGGCTTCGGCGTCGAGGCGTACCTCTTCGCCGCGCTCGTGTACTTCGTCTTCTGCTTTGCGATGTCGCGCTACAGCCGGCGCTTCGAGCATCGCGCCCCCGAGACGCTGGCGCTGCGCGAGCCGGCCTGATGGTCGAAAAAAAGCTCAGTGCCCGTTGCCGCGGCCGAACACGTCGCTCATTGTCTGCACACCGGCGTCACAGGCGTGGTTGAGGCAGCCCACGCCAAAGCCCGTTTCCAGCGTTTTCAGCAGCGAGTGGTGGTTGTAGGGCCTGGTGCTCGTCAGTCCGTGCGGACCGTAGTTCGTGTCGACGATCATCCCGACGAGGTTGGGGCTGTTCGAGAAGTCGTTCTCGTCCCACATCACGATGATGACGTTGTTGCCCTCGCGCCAGGCCGCGGAGCTCTTGATGGCGCTCACCAGGTGCTCGACCGTGGCGTCGCCCATGCGGATGGTCGTGGCGTCGGTCGCGCAGAAATTGCCGGCATTGCCGAGGCCGTGCATGTCATGGCACTGGCTGGGAGCAATGAAGGCGAGATTCGGCATGTGCCCGGACCGCAGGTCGGCGAACAGGCCATTGATCCCATCGAAGCCGACGATATCGCCCAAGCCGTTGTCGCGGCCCGCGTTCTCCTGCACGTTCTCGAAGTAGGGGAACGGGTTGTGCTTGACCGCATATTGCTTCGCGACGTCGGCCTGGCTGACGCCGGTGCTGAGGTTGGAAAAGATGCCGTCGCTGTAATCGACACGGTCGGCGCCGCTCGCCGGCAGGCTCTCCTGGTAGCTCTTCCAGGTTTTGCCGATGGC
>DASQIG010000011.1:0-1828 GCA_035631735.1 Burkholderiales bacterium
AGGACAGTCGGGCGGCGTCACGGTCTACGATGATTTCGCGCATCATCCGACCGCCATCCAGGTCACGCTGCAAGGCCTGCGCGAGCGCGTAGGGCAGGGCAGGATTCTGGCCGTAATCGAGCCTCGCTCGAACACCATGAAGCGGGGTGTCATGAAGGATGCGCTTCCGGCGAGCGTGGCGCTCGCCGATCGCGTCTATGTCTACAGCGCTGGGCTCGGCTGGGATGCGGCCAGCGTTTTCGCGCCGCTGGGTAGCCGTGCGCGGTGTCTCGACGATTTTGATGCGCTGGTACGGGCGGTCGCCTCCGATGCGCGGCCGGGCGATAGCGTGCTGATCATGTCGAATGGCGACTTCGGCGGCATCCAGTCGAAGCTTCTTGAGCGGCTGAAAAACGCTGCGGCAGCTTGATCGCTTACCTCCACGGTTTTAATTCCTCACCGCAATCGCACAAGGCGCAGCTTCTGCAGCGCTATATGGCTGAGCGGGGTCTGGGCCAGGAATTCGTCTGCCCCGCGCTACCGCCTTCACCGCGCGAGGCTGTCGGTCTGATACAGCGCGTGGTAGGCGAGCAGTCGCCCTGCTACGTCGGTTCCTCCCTGGGCGGCTTTTACGCCACTTACCTCGTAGAGACGCAAGGCGGCAAAGCCGTGCTGATCAATCCGGCGATCGAACCGCATACCGGACTGAGCGCCTACCTTGGGTCGCAACGCAACCTCTATACGGGCGAGCCCTATGAGCTCACGAGTGCTCACCTTGCACAATGGCGCGAGCTCTACGTGCCGAGGGTTACCGCCGAGCGTTATCTGCTGCTCGTCGAGACGGGCGACGAGGTGCTGGATTATCGGCGCGCCGTAGAACGCTATGCCGGCGCGGCGCAGCTCGTAATCCAAGGGGGCGATCACAGTCTGCGCAGCTTTCCCGAACATCTGCCGAAAATCCTGCGCTTCGCCGGTTATTGACGTGCACCTGCTGTACGAAGAGGAGGGCGAGCTGAAGGTCGGCACCGTGCTCGGGCACGCGCCAGCCTCCTTTCAGGTCGAGAGTCCCCACGGCCGGCGCAGCAAGGTGAAAGCGGGCAACGTGCTGCTCAATTTCGAGCAGCCGGCGCCCGCCGAGCTGCTGGCGCAAGCCGAGCGCTTTGCCCAGACGCTCGACGTGAAGTTCCTCTGGGAATGCTCGAGCGGCCACGAGTTCGACTTCCGCACGCTCGCGCGCGATTACGTAGGTCGCGAGCCGAATACCGTCGAGGCGACCGGCATCCTCGTCAAGCTCCACGGCGCACCGATGTACTTCTACCGGCGGGGTAAGGGCACCTTCCAGGCCGCGCCCGCGGAGACGCTCAAGATCGCGCTGGCCGGCCTGGAGAAGAAGCGGCGCATCCAGGCGCAGGTTGCGGCTTGGGCGCAGGAATTGGCGCAGTTCAAATGCCCGCCGGAGATCGCCGCCCTCAAGGATCAGCTGCTCTACGCCCCGGATCGCAATGCGCCGGAGACCCGCGCCTTCGAACAGGCGTGCCGCGAAACCGGGTTGACCGGGGCGCGGCTATTCGAGCGCTGCGGCCTCCTTGCGGATACGCACGAGTACCATCTGAAGCGCTTTTTGCACGAGTTCTTTCCGCGCGGCGCTGCCTTCGGCCCGCACCCGCTGCCGGCGCCGCCGGAAGATCTGCCGCTCGCACCGGGATCTGCTTTCAGCCTGGATGAGCTTGGCACTACGGAAATCGACGACGCCTTTTCGGTGAGCCGCCTGCCCGGCGGCGAAGTCCGCATTGGCGTGCACATCGCAGCGCCGGGGCTCGGCATTGCGCCCGGCTCGCCGCTCGATGCC
>DASQIG010000012.1:0-5486 GCA_035631735.1 Burkholderiales bacterium
CCCCTTCTTCGGCGTCGGCGTGGCGCCACAAGATCAATTCCATAGCCCTAGTATAGAATTCGCCTCCCCGGCATAGGCGCGTAGCTCAGCTGGTTAGAGCACTACCTTGACATGGTAGGGGTCGTTGGTTCGAGTCCAATCGCGCCTACCAGATTGCGGAGGAGAGCTGTGAAGATCCGGATCAACGACCCGTTGGCGCAAGGCCTCGAAGACACGATCGAGCGCCGGTTCGACCTCGAGTTCTGGTTCAAGCGCGAGCTCGCGAAGGGCATCGCGCAGGGCGACGCCGGCGCGCTCGCGCGTGCCGAGCTGATCATGAAGCGCGCCCGGCGGCTGCAGGCGCGCCACGCGCCGAAGTCCGCGCGCTGAGGAACCGATCGCCCGGTTGAGCAGGTCCCGTAGTTAAAGCAGCATGCTGAGGCTGATCGCCGCGCTCGGCGCGCTCGTCCTGTCGCTCGCCGCGAACGCCCAATTCCCGTCGCGGCCGATCCATATCCTCGTCACGATCCCACCCGGGGGCGCGCCCGACATCGTCGCGCGGGTGGTTGCCGAGAAGATCTCGCCCGCGCTGGGCCAGGCCGTGGTCGTCGACAACACGCCCGCGGCGAACGGCAACGCCGCGGCCGCCGAGGTGGCGCGCGCGAGCGCCGACGGCCACACGCTGCTGCTCGCCGCCGATAGCCTGATCACCATCAATCCGCATGTCTATTCGAACATGCCGCTCGACACGCTCAGGGACCTGACGCCGGTCGCGAGCCTCGTGTCGAACCAGTTCGTGCTGTCGATCAATCCGGCGCTGCCGCCGAAGACCTTTCGCGAGTTCATCGAGTACGCGCGCAAGGCCAATCCGCCGCTCAGCTACGCCTCCGGCGGCAACGGCAGCCAGCACCAGCTCACCATGGAAATGCTCAAGGCGCGCGCCGGCATCGACCTGGTGCACGTGCCCTATCGCGGCGGCTCGCCGGCCACCGCGGCAACGATGGCCGGCGAGGTGGCGGCGATGTTCTCCGGCACCGCCTCCGCGCCGCAGATCAAGGCGGGCCGGCTGCGCGCGCTCGCGGTGTCGGGCGCAAAACGCTCGCCGACCTTCCCGGATCTGCCGGCCATCGGCGAGTTTTATCCCGGGTTCGAGAACTCCATCTGGCTCGGCCTGTTCGGCCCGGCGGGCATGCCCGAAGGCGTGCTCGAGCGGCTGCGCGCGGAGGTGCGCCGCGCGCTCGAATCACCGGACGTGAAGGAGAAGCTCATGGGCCGCGGCAGCCTCGAGACGCTGATCCTCGGGCCCGCGGAGTTCACGGCGCTGATTCACCGCGACTACGAGCGCTTCGGAAGACTGATCCGCGACCTCGGCATCAAGGCCGACTGACCTGCTAGTATCGGACCAGCACCCGATGCCGAATATCCGTCTGCCCGACGGCTCGACGAAGTCGTTTCCCGGACCCCTCACCGTAGCCGAGATCGCCGCCGCGATCGGCCCGGGACTTGCGCGCGCCGCGCTTGCCGGAAGAGTGAACGGCAAGCTGGTCGATACCGGCTACCGCGTCACCGCTGATGCCGACGTCGCGATCGTCACCGACAAGGATGCGGAAGCGAACGACCTGCTGCGCCACTCGACCGCGCATTTGCTCGCGCATGCAGTAAAGGAGCTGTTTCCCGATGCGCAGGTCACCATCGGCCCGGTGATCGAAAACGGGTTCTATTACGACTTCTCGTACAAGCGCCCCTTCACGCCGGAGGATCTCGCGGCGATCGAGAAGCGCATGGCCGAGATCGCGAAGCGCGACCTGCCGGTGGTGCGCAGGGAAATGAAGCGCGACGAGGCCGTCGCGTTCTTCAATTCCATCGGCGAAAGGTACAAGGCGCAGATCATCGCCTCGATACCGCAAGGCGAGACCATCTCGCTCTACGGGCAGGGCAACTGGATCGACCTGTGCCGCGGACCGCACGTGCCGTCCACCGGCAAGCTGAAGAACTTCAAGCTGATGCGGGTGGCGGGCGCCTATTGGCGCGGCGATTCGAAGAACGAGATGCTCCAGCGCATCTACGGCACCGCGTGGGCGAAGAAGGAGGACCAGGACGCGTACCTCAAGATGCTCGAGGAGGCGGACAAGCGCGACCATCGGCGCCTCGGCACGCAGCTCGATCTGTTCCACATGCAGGAGGAAGCGCCGGGCCTCGCTTTCTGGCACCCGAAGGGCTGGGCGCTGTGGCAGCAGGTCGAGCAGTACCTGCGGCGCGTGTACCGCGACAACGGCTACCAGGAGGTGCGCGGGCCGCAGATCATCGACGTGAGCCTGTGGCACAAGACCGGCCACTGGGACAACTTCAAGGAGAACATGTTCTTCACCTCATCGGAGAACCGCGAATACGCGATCAAGCCGATGAACTGCCCCGGGCACATCCTGATCTACAACAAGGGCGTGCGGAGCTATCGCGATTTGCCGCTGCGCTACGGCGAGTTTGGCTCCTGCCATCGCAACGAGCCCTCGGGCGCGCTGCACGGCCTGATGCGGGTGCGCGGCTTCACGCAGGACGACGGCCACATCTTCTGCACCGAGGACCACATCCTGCCGGAATGCGTGACGTACACCGCGCTCCTGCAGAAGGTGTACCGCGATTTCGGCTTCACCGACATCACCTACAAGATCGCGACGCGGCCGCAGAAGCGCATCGGCTCGGACGAGAGCTGGGACAAGGCCGAGCGGGCGCTTATCGCGGCCCTGGAAAAGTCGGGCGTGCCGTTCACCCTGCTAGCGGCAGAAGGCGCCTTCTACGGTCCGAAGATCGAGTACCACCTGAAGGACAGCATCGGCCGCTCATGGCAATGCGGCACCATGCAGGTGGACTTCAGCATGCCCGGCCGCCTGGGCGCCGAGTACGTGGCGGAGGACAACACCCGCAAGACGCCGGTCATGCTGCACCGGGCGATCGTCGGATCGATGGAGCGCTTCATCGGCATCCTGATCGAGCACCATGCCGGGGCTTTCCCGGCGTGGCTCGCGCCGGTGCAGGCGGTGGTGCTCTCCATCACCGAGCGCCAGGCCGGCTACGCCCGGGAGCTCGCCGAGCGGCTGCGGGGCGCCGGCTTTCGCGTCACGGCCGACGTCACGAACGAGAAGATCGGCTACAAGATCCGCGAGCACAGCCTGCAGAAGCTGCCCTACCAGCTGGTGGTGGGTGACAAGGAGATGCAGGCGGGCACGGTGGCGGTGCGGTCCCGGGGTGGCGCAGACCTCGGCGCCATGCCTCTCGACGTATTCATTGCGCGGCTCGAGTCCGAAGCGCGCCTCGGACCATAGCCGCGGCCGACAAATGACGATAAAATTCTGCAACATAGGTGGCCGTGCGAAGCGCGGAGACAGGTCCGGAGCGAAGCCCCGGCGAGCGCGATAGCACGGCTGTTTTTTTCAACGTACTGAGGAGCTTTTCACTCATCGCACTCGAGAGATCGCAGCGCATCAACCGGGAAATCACCGCCCCGGAGGTGCGACTGGTGGCGGAAAACGGTGATCAGTTGGGAATCAAGCCGGTCATGGAAGCCTTACGGCTGGCCGAAGAAGCGAACGTGGACCTGGTGGAAATCGCGCCGCTCGCGGTGCCGCCGGTCTGCAAGCTGATGGACTACGGCAAGTTCCGCTACCGCGAGCAGAAGAAGGCGCACGAAGCGAAGCTCAAGCAGAAGCAGATCCAGGTCAAGGAGATCAAGTTCCGGCCCGGGACCGACGAGGGCGACTACAAGATCAAGCTGAACAAGCTGATCCAGTTCCTCGAGGAGGGCGACAAGGCGAAGGTGACGCTCAGGTTTCGCGGCCGGGAGATGGCGCACAAGGAGTTCGGCGAGCGCCTGCTCGAGCGGGTGAGAAAGGACCTGGATGCGCACGGCATCGTCGAGCAGTTTCCGAAGCTCGAGGGCCGGCAGATGGTGATGGTGCTGGCGCCAAAGAAGAAGGGCGTGCCACCGGCGAAGGAAAAGGCGGCGAAGCCGGTAGCGGACAAGCCGAGGCCGTCGCCGAGGGCAGCAGTAAAACCCGCTTAGCGGGTACAAGTGATGGCCGTGGCACAAAGTGCCTGCGCAGCAGGCCGCCCGGCGTCAAGCTAAAACGAGGAGCGGTTCTATGCCGAAAATGAAATCCAAGCGCGGCGCCGCCAAGCGCTTCAATGTGCGCGGCAGCGGCAGCATCAAGCGCGCGGGTGCCTACAAGCGTCACATCCTGACGAAGAAGAGCACCAAGCGTAAGCGCCACATGCGCAACCAGACGCAGGTCCACCAGACCAACACGGCGGCCATCCGCGCGATGCTGCCGTACTCGTCCTGAGGAGCGCGCCATGCCCAGAGTAAAGCGGGGCGTAACGGCGCGCGCGCGCCACAAGAAAGTCTTCAAGCAGACCAAGGGCTTCCGCGGCCGCCGCAAGAACGTCTACCGGGTAGCGAAGCAGGCGCTGATGAAGGCGGGGCAGTACGCCTATCGCGACCGCCGGCAGAAGAAGCGCCAGTTCCGCGCGCTGTGGATCGCCCGCATCAACGCAGCGGTGCGCGAGCTCGGCATGAGCTACAGCACGTTCATGGCCGGCCTGAAGCGCGCCAACATCGACATCGACCGCAAGGTGCTCGCGGACCTCGCCGTTAGCGACAAGGCGGCTTTCGACAAGATCGCCGGCCAGGTCAAGGCGAACCTCGCGCACTAGGGTTGGACCTCGAAGGCATCGTCTCGCGCGCGCTCGCCGCGTTCCGCGCGGCGCGCGATGCGGCGTCGCTTGAAAATGCGAAAGCCCGCTTCCTCGGCAAGGGCGGCGAGCTGGCCGCGTTTCGTCCGACCGGCTCGCCGGAGGAGCGCAAGGCGCAGGGCGCGAAGTTCAACGCCGCGAAGCAGAAGATCGAGCAAGCGCTCGAGGCGCGGCGCGCGCAGCTCGCCAACGAGAGGCTGGACGCGCGGCTCGCGGAGGAAGCGCTGGATGTCACGCTGCCCGCGCGCGGGCGCGCCCGCGGCAGCATCCATCCGGTCATCCGCACCTGGCAGCGCATCGAGGCGATCTGGCGCACGCTCGGCTTCGAGGTCGCCGACGGCCCGGAGATCGAGACCGACTGGTACAGCTTTACCGCGCTCAACAATCCCGAGAACCACCCGGCGCGCTCGATGCAGGACACGTTCTACGTCGATCTGAAGGACGCGAGCGGCATTCCCCTCAACCTGCGCCCGCATACCAGCCCGATGCAGGTGCGCTACGCGCGCATGCACTCGCCGCCGATCAAGGTGATCGCGCCCGGCCGCACCTACCGCGTGGACTCCGACGCCACGCACTCGCCGATGTTCCATCAGGTCGAGTGCCTGTGGATCGACGAAGACATCAGCTTCGCCGACCTCAAGGGCGTGTACACGCAGTTCCTGCGGCGCTTCTTCGACAACGATGAGCTGGAAGTCCGCTTCCGCCCCTCGTATTTCCCGTTCACCGAGCCCTCGGCCGAGATCGACATGAAGCTCAAAGGC
>DASQIG010000013.1:0-8243 GCA_035631735.1 Burkholderiales bacterium
AGGATTCCGGCGGCGAGCCCGCCGCGCGTCCCGTGCAAGAGCCACCCAGCGTAGGTCGCGAGCTTCTGCGCCTCGGGTCCCGGCAGCAGCACGCAGAAGTTGAGCGCATGCAGGAAGCGGCTCTCTTCGATCCACTGCTTCTCGTCGACCAGCACCCGGTGCATGATCGCGATCTGCCCCGCCGGCCCGCCGAAGCTGATGAAGCCGAGCTTCAGCCAGAAAGCGAGCGCAGCGGAAAAGGGGATCGGCGCGGACGGGTTGTTTTTCATTGACTGCCGGCAGGCGCTACTCTTTCACATATGGGTGCGATCGCGGAAGGGCTGCGGCGCGTGCTCGAGCTCGATCGCGAGCTCTGGCACATCGTCGCGCTCAGCCTCGAGGTGAGCCTGAGCGCGGTGCTCATCGCCACCGCGCTCGGCCTGCCGCTCGGCGCTGTGCTCGCCGTCAAGCGCTTCGCTGGGCGGCGCTCGCTGATCGTGCTGCTCAACTCGCTCATGGGCCTGCCGCCGGTGGTGGTAGGACTGCTCATCTATCTGTTGCTCTCGCGCGCCGGGCCGCTCGGCGATCTGGGGCTCCTTTTCACGCCCGGCGCGATGATCATCGCGCAGTCGGTGCTGGTGCTGCCGATCATCGCGGCGCTCGCGCGCCAGGGGCTCGAGGATGCGTGGCGCGAGTACGAGGAGCAGCTGCGCTCGCTCGGCGCGCGCGAGCTCGAGGCCGCGTTCACGCTGATCTGGGATGCGCGCTTCTCGCTCGTCACCGCGGTGCTCGCGGGCCTCGGGCGCGCGGCGGCCGAGGTCGGCGCGGTGATGATCGTCGGCGGCAACATCGACGGCGTGACGCGCGTCATGACGACCGCGATCGCGCTCGAGACCTCCAAGGGCGACCTGCCGCTCGCGCTCGGACTCGGCTTCGTGCTGATCGCGCTGGTCCTCGCCGTCAACGCCGCCGCGCAGCTCGTCAAGGAGGCGGCGCAGCGCCGCTACGGATGAGCGCCTCGATCCTGCCGCTCGCGCTCGAAAACGTCTCCTATGCGAGCGCCGGACAGCCGATCATATCCAACGTCTCGCTGCGGATTGACGCCGGGCCGAGCAGCATCATCCTCGGCGCAAACGGCGCGGGGAAAAGCGTGCTCATGCGCCTGATGCACGGGCTACTCGCTCCGACGTCCGGGACGGTCTCATGGCGGGAAAAAGACAGGGAGCGCGTGCGCCGGCTGCAGGCGATGGTGTTCCAGCGGCCGGTGATGCTGCGCCGCTCGGCGCTCGCGAACGTGGTTTACGCTCTTGCGGTTGCTGGCGTGAGCGCGGCCGAGCGCGAAGCTCAGGCGCTTGCCGCGCTCGATGAAGTGGGGCTGCGCCATCTCGCCCACCGCCCGGCGCGCGTGCTCTCGGGCGGCGAGCAGCAGCGCCTCGCACTGGCGCGCGCCTGGGCGCTGCATCCGGAGGTGCTGTTCCTCGACGAGCCGACCGCGAACCTCGATCCGGGTGCCGCGCGCGAGATCGAAACGGTGATCAAGGCGTTCGACGCCGCCGGAACCAAGATCGTCATGGCGACTCACAACCTGGGACAGGCGCGGCGCCTGGGCGACGAGGTGATTTACCTCCAGGCTGGGTGCGTCATGGAGCGCGCGCCGATCGAGCAGTTTTTCGCGCGTCCGGCGACCGCCGAAGCGGCCGCGTTCATGAAAGGAGAATTGCCGTGGGTCTGATCCGCAGCGCGCTTCTGGTACTCGCATTCGCCGGCGCCGCGCAGGCGCAAGACAAGTTCATCACCGTGGCCTCGACCACCTCGACGGAACAATCCGGGCTGTTCAAGCACCTGCTGCCCCTCTTCGAGAAGAAGACCGGCATCCAGGTGCGCGTCGTCGCGGTCGGCACCGGCCAGGCGCTCGACATCGGCCGGCGCGGCGACGCCGACGTCGTCCTGGTGCATGCAAAGCCGCTCGAAGAGAAATTCATGGCCGAAGCGCAGGGGGTTAGGCGCTACGACGTCATGTACAACGATTTCGTCCTCATCGGGCCGAAATCCGATCCGGCGCAGGTGCGCGGCACGAAGGACGTCGCCGCCGCCTTCCGCAAAGTCGCGCAGGCCCAGGCGCCGTTCGTGTCGCGCGGGGACCGCAGCGGCACGCACTTCGCCGAGCTCGAGATCTGGAAGCTCGCCGGTATCGACATCGCGAAGCAGAAGGGGCCGTGGTACCGCGACACGGGCCAGGGCATGGGTCCGGCGCTCAACACTGCGGCCGGGATGAATGCCTACATCCTCTCGGATCGCGGCACGTGGCTGTCGTTCAAGAATCGCGGCGATCTCGTCATCGCGGTGGAAGGCGATCGCCGGCTCTATAACCAGTACGGCGTGATGCTGGTCAATCCGCAGAAGCATCCGAACGTCAAGGCGAAGCTCGGCCAGGCATTCGTCAACTGGCTGATCTCGCCCGAAGGCCAGGACGCGATTGCCAGCTACCGCATCAACGGCGAGCAGCTCTTCTTCCCGAACGCCGGCAACTAGATGGCGCGCTACAAGGGCCTCACGCTGCGCGTGCTCGCCCGGCGCGGCGCGGCGATGGGCCCCGGCAAGGCGGAGCTCATCGAGCGCATTGCGGATACGGGTTCGATCTCGGCCGCGGCGCGCGCCATGAGGATGTCGTATCGCCGTGCCTGGCAGCTGGTGGAAGCGCTGAACCACGATTTCCGCGAGCCGTTGGTCACGACCGCGGTCGGCGGCTCGCGCGGCGGCGGCGCGCGCGTCACGCCCTACGGCCGGCGGCTCGCAGCGCAATTCCGCATCATGGAAAGCAAAGCGGGGCGCGCGATCGCCGCCGAGCTGCGACGCTTCGACCGCGAGCTGCGGCGGCGCTGACCGTTATATTCCGTGGTATATAGCGGGGCTTGGACGCGCCCCTGATCGCGGCTCTTGCAGCCGGCATGCTGGTCGCCGCCTTCGCCTACGCCTCGGTCGGGCACGGCGGCGCCTCGGCCTACATCGCCGCCATGGCGCTCGCGGGCATCGCGCCGGCCGAGATGCGGCCGATCGCCCTGTCGCTCAACCTGCTGGTGTCCGCGATGGCGACGTACAAGTTCAAGCGCGCCGGTTACTTCAGGTGGCCTCTGTTCTGGCCGTTCGCCGTGGTCTCTGTGCCGCTCGCCTTTCTCGGCGGCGCCATTACGCTGCCGGGCCACTGGTACAAGATTCTCGTCGGTGTCGTACTGATCTACGCAGCATGGCAACTGTGGCGCAGCGCGCGCGCCGGCGAGGAAATGCGCGAAGTGCGCGAGCCGCCACTGGCCCTGGCAATGGCGGTCGGCGCGCTGCTCGGTTTCCTGTCCGGACTCACCGGCGTCGGCGGCGGCATCTTCCTCAGCCCGTTGCTGCTGCTTACCGGCTGGGCCGGCACCAAGCAGACTTCGGCGGTCGCGGCGCCGTTTATCCTCGTCAATTCCATCGCCGGCCTCGCCGGCGGTTTCACGGCGCAGGCGGCGTCGCTGCCCGCGCAGATATGGGTACTCGCGGTAGCGGTGCTCATCGGCGGCTGGCTCGGCGCCGAATATGGCAGCCGCCGTTTTACCAATCCCTTCATCCGGCGCCTGCTCGCCGTCGTGCTGGCGGTCGCCGGTGCGAAAATGCTCTTCGTATGAAAGTCTTCGGCTTCGCCGGCTGGTCGGGGAGTGGCAAGACCACGCTCATCGAGAAGCTCATCCCGCGCTTCGCCGGTGCCGGGCTGCGCGTGTCGCTCATCAAGCATGCGCACCACACGTTCGATGTCGACCAGCCGGGCAAGGACTCCTACCGCCACCGCCACGCCGGCGCGGCGGAAGTGCTCGTCACCTCGTCGCGCCGCTGGGTGCTGATGCACGAGCTGCGCGGCGCCGCCGAGCCCTCGTTCGAGGCGCAGCTCGCGCGCCTGTCGCCGTGCGATATCGTGATCGTCGAGGGTTTCAAGCACGCGCCGATCTCGAAGCTGGAAGTGTGGCGGCGCGTGACCGGCGAGCCGCTGCTGCATCCGAACGACCCGCACATCGTCGCCGTTGCGACCGATGCGCCGATCCAGACACGCCTGCCGCTGCTCGATCTCAACGACGATGCGGCGATCGCCTCATTCATCCTCGCTCATCTAAGGTTGCAATGAGGCCTTCATGAACCAGGGTTTGCTCTCCGTCGACGACGCGCTCGCGCAGATGCTCGCGCGCGCCAGGCCGGTCGCGGACATCGAAGAAGTGCCGGCGCTGGAGGCGACCGGCCGTGTGCTCGCGCGCGCGCAGCGCTCGACAATGGACGTGCCGCCGCTCGACAACAGCGCCATGGACGGCTACGCGGTGCGCATTGCCGATGGCCTTCGGCTCCGAATCGGGCAGCGCATCATGGCCGGCTCGGTGGGCCAGCCGCTCGAGCGCGGCACCGCCGCGCGCATCTTCACTGGGGCGCCGATCCCGCCGGGCGCGGACGCCGTGGTGATGCAGGAGCATTGCACGGTGGAGGCCGACCGCGTGACCATCAACCGGCCGCCCAAGCCCGGCCAATGGATCCGCCGCGTGGCGAGCGACATCCGCAAAGGCGCCGACATCCTGCCCGCGGGCAAGCGGCTCGCGCCGCAGGACACGGGGCTCGCCGCGTCCGTCGGCATCCGCCTGCTGCCAGTCTATCGGCGCTTGCGCCTGGGACTCTTCTTCACTGGGGATGAGCTGGTGATGCCGGGCGAGCCCCTCGCGCCGGGCCGCATCTACAACTCGAACCGCTTTACGCTGCGCGGCCTCGCCGCGGCCTTCGACTGCGAGGTGCACGACTACGGCATCGTCCCCGACACGCTGGAAGCGACGCGCCAAGTGCTGCGGCGCGCGGCACGCGAGTGCGATGTGGTGGTGACTTCCGGCGGCGTCTCGGTAGGCGACGCGGACTTCGTCAAGCCGGCGGTCGAAGCCGAGGGCCAGTTGCTGATGTGGCGCATCGCGATGAAGCCCGGCCGGCCGCTCGCTTTTGGAGAAATCGCAAAGGCAGGCAATGTCGGCAGCTCGTTCTTCATCGGCTTGCCTGGCAACCCGGTGTCCAGCTTCGTCACTTTCCTGATCTTCGTGCGCCCGTTCATCCTTAAGGCCCAAGGCGTGGCGGACGTCGCGCCGCGCGCCATCGCCGCGCGCGCGGACTTCGACTGGACCGAGCCCGATCCGCGGCGCGAGTTCCTGCGCGCGCGATGGAACCGAGACGGCGGCCTGGAGCTGTATCCGACCCAGGACTCGGCGGTGCTTACGTCGACCGCCTGGGCGGACGGCCTGATCGACAATCCCGCCGGGCATGCGATTCACAAGGGAGAAAACGTGCGATTCCTGCCCTACAGTGAGCTCTACCGGTGAAGGTGAAGCTGCTGTTCTTCGCCGCGCTGCGCGAGCAGCTCGGCCGGCCGGCCGAGGAGCTGGAGCTGCCGGCGAACGTCAACACCGTGGCCGCGCTGCGCGATCATCTGCGCGCGCGCGGCGGCGAATGGGCGCGCGTGTTCGCGCCGAACCGCCCGGTGCGCGCGGCGCTCAATCAGGACATGGTGCAGGCAGAGGCGCGCATCAAGGCGGGCGATGAAGTGGCGTTCTTTCCACCGGTGACCGGCGGATGAAAGTCGCCGTGCAAAGGGAAGACTTCGACCTTGGCGCCGAGGTGCGCGCCATCTCGAAGAACGACAAGATCGGCGCGGTCGCGAGCTTCGTCGGCCTGGTGCGCGACGTGCGCATGACGCTCGAGCACTATCCGGGCATGACGGAGCGCGCGATCCGCAAGATCGTCGACGAGGCGGCGACTCGCTGGCAGGTGATGGATTGCACGGTGATCCACCGCTACGGCGAGCTCCAGCCGAACGAGCAGATCGTGCTGGTCGCGGTGGCGAGCGCGCACCGCGGCGATGCGTTCGCCGCGTGCGAGTTCATCATGGATTACCTGAAAACGCGGGCCCCCTTCTGGAAGAAGGAGCATCGCGCGGGCGGCGCGACCTGGGTCGAGGCGCGTGGCGCGGACGACGAATCCGCCGAACGGTGGAAGGGACAAGCCTAATTCCGATCCAGATCCTATGCAGGGCCGCTAGGCCCCGACCTCTGTGACACTAAAAGGGTAGTTCACCAAACGACCTTTCTAGGAGAACGGAGATGGGGAACCAAGTAGCCCTGCAGGAAACGAGTGTAACCCGTACGACGCTATTGCTTGTGAGCCTTGAGCTCGATAGCAAGAGGTGGCGTGTAACGATGACTGACGGCAGCACGCGCGTAAGCGAATACAAGGTGGACGCCGGCGATGGAGCTGCGCTGTTGGGCGTGATTGAGCGCGGCCGTGCGCGCTTCGGATTGGCCAAGGATGCCACGGTGCTGAGCTGCTACGAAGCGGGCAGGGACGGATTCTGGCTGCACCGGTTTCTGATGGCTAACGGCGTTCGCAATCATGTGGTGGACGCTGCCAGCATGGAGGTGAACCGACGCAGGCGACGTGCGAAGACGGACCGCATCGACGGCCGCAAGCTGTTGACCAACCTCGGGCGCTTTGTCGCTGGTGAGAAGAAGCCCTGGTCGGTGGTGCGCGTGCCGAGCGAGGCGGAGGAAGATGCGCGGCGGTCGCACCGTGAACGTGAGCGCCTGGTGAAGGAGCGCCGGGCACACGTTTCACGAATCAAGGACCTGCTCGTCATGCACAACGTGCGTGTAAAGCGGGTTGGCGGGCGCGGTTGGCAACAGCAGCTCGCTGCATTCGGGTTGCCGGCGAGCTTGCGCAGCGAGCTCAAGCGCGAGACTGAACGGCTTACCTTGGTCGAGCGCCAGATCGCGCAGTTGCAGCGCGAGCATACCGAGGAGCTTAAGGCATCAAACGACGAGGCCTGCGTCAAGCAGCAGCGCCTGCAGCGGCTGCGCGCCGTGGGGACGGTCGGCGCCTGGACATTGGTGCGTGAGCTCTTCGGTTGGCGCACCTTCAACAACCGGCGCGAGCTCGCGGGCAGCGTCGGCTTGTGCGGCAGCCCGTACAGCTCGGGAAGCATGGAGCGCGACCAGGGGATCAGCAAGGCCGGCAACCCCCGCATACGCACACTGATGGTGGAGCTTGCTTGGCAGTGGTTGCGCTGGCAAGCCGACAGTGCACTTAGCAGGTGGTACATGGAACGCTTTGGGCGCAGTGGCGGCCGATCGCGGCGCATCGGCATCGTGGCCCTCGCGCGTCGCTTACTTATTGCCTTGTGGCGCTTCGTCGAACACGGTGTGATCCCGCAAGGAGCAAAGTTAAAAACGGCTTAGCAACAAAGGAGAACACAGCTAGCTAAAGCGGTGAGCACTGGACCAATCCGACGCCCGTTACGACCCTGGGTCGAGCCTATGCGCAGACCGAGAACTCCAGATGGGGCGTCGCTCAAGGGGCAGCAACGCGCCAAGGCGCGCAGGCAGGATATGGTGTTGACCGATCAGGTCGCACGGATAGAAGGTGGATCACTTGGAAGCCAAGTGACAGCCGAGCCCCTTTGGACCAGACTGCCGCTGGCAGCTCTAGCAAAACCGCCGTGAACAAGCGCCACAGAGGTCTTGACCGACGAGCCCTCATAGAAGGGTCGTAATTAGCCGCCGGCGAGCGCGCGCGAGCGTTCGAAGAGCCAGAAGAATTCCTTGCTGTCACCCGGCCGTGTGCCGCGCCAGCGCAGCTGCCAGCCTGCGCCCGGCGCTGGCGTCTGGGCGCTTGGCGTGTGGATCAGGAGCAGCGGACAGTCGCGCTTGCCCGCCTCGATGCCGGCGAAGTAATGGAACATGGCACGCTGCGGCTCGGTGAGGTTGCGCGCCGTCACGCATTCGCCTTTCGGGCGTACACGCTGCATGTCGGCGATAACGCCGCGATAGCTCTTCGCATGGTCGAGCCACGGCAGCCATAGCGTCATGGCCAATCCCCAGACAAGCGTTACGCTCGCCAGCCAGCGCGCCGGCAGCGAGAGCCGCAGCGCAACCACCCAGAGCGCCGTGATCGCGAGCGCCGCCCCTGTCGCGATCGGATCGAACTGCGGCACGAAGCCCGGTGCCTGAGCCTCGAGAGCTGCCGGTTGCCAGCCGGCGAGGAGCGCGAGCCAGCCGAGCCACAGCGCGAGACCGAGGATGGCTCCGCCGGCGAGGGCGAGCACGTCGAGCGGCCGCGCGAGCCAGCCCGGCACCGACTCGAGACCCACCGCCGCGAGCAGCGCCAGCGGCAGGAGCAGCGGCAGGCCGTAGAGCGTACGCGCTGAGGACGCGACACTCAGCACC
>DASQIG010000014.1:0-11783 GCA_035631735.1 Burkholderiales bacterium
TCCCGCTGTAGACTGTCAGGAACGTTCCCGCCGCACGACCAAGGCGGGAACGCATCCTGAAAGGAGACCGATGGAGCGGCGCACCGTATTGAAGGCCCTGGCCCTGGCCGCATTCGCGCGCGAGGCCGCGGCTGCGTCCCCAGCCACCATGAAAGGCGTCGAGGAGCTGCAACAGAACTGGAAAACCTTCCTGCCCGCGGGCGCGAGCGTGCCCGCGCCCAACGAGGCGCTGAAACTGTCGAAGGACGAATGGCGCAAGCGCCTGCCGGCGGAGTCGTTTCACGTCATGCGCGAGGAAGGTACCGAGCGCGCCGGCACGAGCCCGCTGAACGACGAGAAGCGCCCGGGCATCTTCGCCTGTGCCGGCTGCGGCCTGCCGCTCTTCACCTCCGAGATGAAGTTCGAGTCGGGCACCGGCTGGCCGAGCTTCTTCACCACGATCCCCGGGGTCTTCGAGACCAAGAAGGACTACTACCTCATCTATCCGCGGGTCGAGTACCACTGCATCCGCTGCGGCGGCCACCACGGGCACCTCTTCGACGACGGTCCGCAGCCAACGGGCAAGCGCTACTGCAACAACGGCGTTGCGCTTAAATTCATCCCCAAGGACAGCAGGGCCTAGCCGCTGTGCAGGATTGCGCACATCGCGCGAGCCCAAACTCGCGCGGTGCATGCGTGAATCAATCGCGGCATAATCGGTCTTACCTGTAACCCATCAGTTGCCGGCCTCACAAGGGACGGCGCTGAAACTTGAAGGGGCAACGATGACCGTCGCCGCCACTTTCGAGATACGGTTTACCCGGTACCTTCTACCCGATGGCCGGGAAGCCCGTGATCTCCCCTCTTTTGCCGCCGATCCCCGTGCGTTGGTGCCCGATTACCGCGCCATGGTCTTCATGCGCGCGCTCGACGCCAAGGCTGTTGCGATGCAGCGCACAGGCCAGATCGGCACCTACGCCTCCACCTTGGGCAAGGAGGCGATCGACGCCGGCATCGGCGCCGCGCTCGGCAGACACGATGTGCTGCTGCCGAGCTATCGCGAAAGCGGCGTGCTCATGCTGCGCGGCGTCTCGCCGCATCGCACGCTCCTCTACTGGGGCGGCGACGAGCGCGGCAACGTTTTCCCCGAGTCGCCGCACGACTTCCCGTTCAACGTGCCGATCGGCACGCAAATGCCGCATGCGGTGGGGGTGGCCTACGCGATGAAACTGCGTCGCGAGCCGCGTGTCGCGCTCGCGATGTGCGGCGACGGCGCCACCTCCAAGGGTGACTTCTACGAGGCCATCAACGCCGCGGGCGCGTGGCAGCTCCCGCTGGTCGTCGTGGTGGTGAACAACCAGTACGCCATCTCCGTTCCGCGTCGCATGCAAAGCGCCGCCCGCACCCTCGCGCAGAAAGGCATCGCGGCCGGCATGGCTTGCGAGCAGGTCGACGGCAACGACTTGGTCGCCGTGCGCGACGTCGTGGGCCGCGCGGTGGAGCGCGCCCGCGCCGGCGGCGGGCCCACGTTGCTGGAAGCGCTGACCTACCGGCTGAGCGATCACACCACTGCGGATGACGCGACGCGCTATCGCAGTGCTGAAGAACTCAAGGAACAGTGGAAACAGGAGCCGATCCTGCGGCTGCGCTCCTGGCTGCACGCGAAAGGCGCCTGGTCGCCGGCCGAGGAGCAGGCGCTCGCCAAGGACGCCGCGGCGCATGTGCAGAAAACGGTGCAGGCGTATCTCGACACGCCGCCGCCGGGCCCTGAGCAGATGTTCGAGCATCTCTACGCACGGCTGCCGCGGCAGTACGCCTGGCAAGCCGCCGAGCTCAGCGAGGAGACGGAGCGCGATGTCGAACATCACGCTGGTTGAAGGCATCAACCTCGCGCTCGCGCGCGCGATGGAGGACGACGACCGGGTCGTCGTCATCGGCGAGGACGTCGGCGTCAACGGCGGCGTGTTCCGCGCCACCGCCGGCCTGCAGCAGCGCTTCGGGCCCGAGCGCGTCGCGGACACCCCGCTCGCCGAAGGACTGATCGCCGGTATGGCAGTCGGCATGGCGGCCGAGGGCCTGCGGCCGGTCGCCGAGATCCAGTTCGCCGGCTTCGCCTACACCGCAATCGACCAGATCCTTAACCATGCGGGCCGCCTGCGCCACCGCACCCAGGGGCGGCTCAGCTGCCCCATGGTGCTGCGCACGCCCTGCGGCGCGGGTATCCATGCGCCCGAGCATCACTCCGAGAGCCCGGAGGCGATGTTCGCGCACATCCCCGGCATCCGCGTGGTGTACCCGTCATCGCCGGCGAAAGCCTATGGGCTGCTCCTCGCGGCGATCGCCGATCCGGATCCCGTGGTGTTCCTCGAGCCATCGCGGCTTTACCGCCGGTTCAAGGAAGAGGTGAAGGACGACGGCGAGCCACTGCCGCTCGACAAGGCGTTCGTGGTGCGCGAAGGCACCGATGTCACGCTCGTCGCCTGGGGCGCGATGCTCCACGAATCGCTCAAGGCAGCCGATGAGCTCGCGGCCGACGGCCACTTCGCCGAGGTGATCGATCTCGCGACACTGAAGCCGATCGATTTCGACACGCTGCTCGCGTCGGTGAAGAAAACCGGCCGTTGCGTGGTCGTGACCGAGGCGCCGCGGACCGCAAGCCTGGCGTCCGAAATCTCGGCCAACGTGTCGGAGCAGGCGCTGCTCTCGCTGCTCGCGCCGGTCGCGCGCGTCACCGCCTGGGACACGGTGACGCCGATGTTCCGGCTCGAAGAGCACTACATGCCCAACGCCGAGCGCATCGCCGCCGCCGCGCGCAAGGTGCTGGAGTACCAGTAGGTGCGGGTCTTCAACCTGCCCGATCTCGGGGAGGGATTGCAGGAAGCCGAGATCGTCGAGTGGCACGTGAAGCCGGGGGATGCGATCGAGTCCGACCAGGCGATGGTCGCGGTAGAGACCGACAAGGCGCTGGTCGAAGTGCCCGCGCCCTACGCGGGCAAGGTGGAAAAGCTCTTCGGCTCGCCCGGCGACAAGATCCACGTCGGCGCGCCGCTGGTGGGCTTCGAAGGCGCGGCGGCCGACACCGGCACGATCGTGGGTGATCTCAGTACCAAGGCAAAGCCGGCGCAGGCAACGGCGGCGCGCGCGCCACGCACCGAGGCCAAAGCCATGCCTGCGGTGCGCGCGCTCGCACGCAGCTTGAACGTCGAGCTCGCGGGCGTCGAGCCGTCCGGTCCCGGCGGCACGGTAACGACCGAGGATGTCAAGCGCGCCGCCCGCGGCCCCGCCCCGGCGCCGCCGAGTCCGCAAAAGGGAATGCGCGCCACGATGGCCCGCACGATGGCGCTTGCCCACCAGGAAGTTGCCGCCGTCACGGTGATCGACGACGCCGACATCGAGCACTGGGCGAAAGGCGTCTCGGCACTCGCACGCCTCGCGCGCGCGATCATCGCCGCGGCGAAAGCCGAGCCGGGTCTCAATGCGTGGTACGACGCTAAAGCCGATGCGCGCACGCTGCGCGAAGAGGTGGACCTCGGCGTCGCGGTCGACCTGCCGGACGGGCTGCTGGTGCCGGTGCTGCGCAACGCGCACAAGCTGCAAGGCGAAGCGCTCGCGCGGGAGCTCGAGCAGCGGGTGGCAAAGGCGCGCGAACGTTCGCTCTCGCCGGAGGTCTTGCGCGGCGCGACCATCACGCTCTCCAACTTCGGCGCGATCGGCGGGCGCTACGCCTCGCCGATGGTGGTGCCGCCGCAAGTCGCCATCGTCGGCGCCGGGCGAATCGAGAAGCGCCCGGTCGTCACCGCCGACGGGCAAATCGCCGCACACCGCGTGCTGCCGCTATCGCTGACCTTCGATCACCGCGCCGCCACCGGCGGCGAGGCCGCGCGCTTCCTCAATGCGTTGAAGCGCGATCTGGAGAGCTGAGTCGCAGGTCGTCCTCGAGCGGCGGCGCCGGGAAATGGAAGCGCACCGGGCCGTCGGGCAGCGCGTTCACGAACTGGTGCAGGTACGGGCTCGAGGACGATTCGATCTCCTTCGGCGTGCCCTTGCCGACCACCTCGCCATCCGAGATGACGTAGGCGTAGTCCGATACCGCGAGCGCCTCCTTCACGTCGTAGGTGACGACGATGGAGGTCAGCGCGAGCGCCTCGTTCATGTCGCGGATCAGGTGGCAGATGTGGTTGAGCGAGATCGGGTCGAGCCCGGCGAAGGGCTCGTCGTACATCATGAGCTTCGGGTCGGTGGCGATGGCGCGCGCCAGCGCCACGCGCCGGGTCATGCCGCCCGAGAGGTCGTTCGGCATCATGTCGCGCGCGCCGCGCAGGCCCACGGCATGCAGCTTCATCAGCACGATGCGGCGCACCAGCTCCTCCGGCGGGCTGAAGTTCTCGCGGATCGGGAACGCCAGGTTGTCGAACACGTTGAGGTCGGTGAACAGGCCCGAGTTCTGGAACATCATGCCCATCTCGAGCCGCAGCCGGTAAAGCTCCTCGGAGCCGAGCTGGTGCACATCGGTGCCGGCGACCTTGACCGTGCCATGCGAGGGGCGCAGCTGGGCGCCGATCAGCTTGAGGAGCGTCGATTTGCCCGAGCCGCTCGCGCCCAGGATCGCGACGACCTTCCCCGCCGGGATGCGCAGCGTCAGTCCCCGGAAGATCTCCAGGTCGCCGTACGAGAAGTGCAGGTCGTCGATCTCTACCGCGTCGGCCATGGCGCAGAATTCTAGCCGTGAACGCCCATCCCTACTCGCTACTCACGCCTGATCGAGTGCTCGACGCGGTCGCGGCCTGTGGCCTGCGCCCCGACGGGCGCCTGCTGAGCCTCAATAGCTACGAGAACCGCGTCTACCAGGTCTGGCTCGAGGACGCCGAAAGGAGAAATGAGGCGGTGGTGGCGAAGTTCTATCGCCCGGGCCGCTGGTCGGACGCGCAGATCGACGAGGAGCACGCGTTCGCGCGCGAGCTCGCCGAGCGCGAGATACCCGTGGTCGCGCCGACGCACTCGCTGCGCTTCGCCGAGTTTCGCGTCGCCGTCTATCCGCGCCGCGGCGGGCGCACGCCCGAGCTCGGCGACGACCGCACGCTCGAATGGATCGGCCGCTTTATCGGCCGCATCCACGCCGTGGGCGCCATCAGGAAATTCCAGCGTCGGGAAGCGCTCACGCCGCGGAGCTTCGGCCACGATGCACGCGCCTTCCTGCTCAGCACCAGCTTCATTCCCGCGGATCTCCTCGATGCCTGGAAGGCGGTGACCGCACAGGCCCTGGCAGGCGTCGAGCGGTGCTATGCAAACGCGGGTGCGGTGCGCGCCATCCGGCTGCATGGCGATTGCCACGTCGGCAATATCCTCTGGACCGACGATGGCCCGCACTTCGTCGATCTCGACGACGCGCGCATGGGACCGGCGCTCCAGGACCTGTGGATGCTCCTTTCCGGCACCCACGCGGCGATGGGCGCGCAGATGCACCATGTGCTCGCCGGTTATGAGGAGTTCGCCGACTTCGACCGGCGCGAGCTGCACGTGCTGGAGGCGTTGCGCACGCTGCGCCTCATTCACTACTCGGCGTGGATCGCGCGGCGCTGGGACGATCCGGCCTTTCCGGTGGCCTTCCCCTGGTTCAACACTCAGCGCTACTGGCAGGACCGGATCCTCGAGCTACGCGAGCAGATCGCGCTGATGGAGGAAGAACCGCTCGCCGTCGACTAATCGCCGGTCGCCACGATGCCTTTGCTCTCGATCATCAGCACCACTGCGCGCTGCGGCGCGCGCGTGCGGTGCACGACGCCTTTCGGCACGGTGAAGCCTTGTTGCGGGGCGAGCTCGACCGTGCGGCCTTCGAGATCGATGAAGAACCGGCCCTCGACGACATAGAAGAACTCGTCCTCGCGGTCGTGCTTGTGCCAGTGGAACTCGCCCTGCAGCACGCCGAGGCGCACCACCGAATCGTTCACCTCGCAGAGCGTCTGGTTGACCCACTGCTCTTTGGTCGCGCGCTGCAGCCGCGCGATGTCGATGAGTTCCAGCGGCTTGAACTTGACGTCGTCATGGATGGTGTACGGCGTTTGCATTGCATTGCTCCTGAAGGTTGCAGCCGTCGTCGAACACGATGCGCCTAGCGCCCGCCCGGCCCGGTGGAGTAAGCGAGCCCGCCCGAATCGAGCACCGCGACGCGATCGGGCCGCCACGAGAACAGCGCCTGCGGCGCGCTGTAGTAGCGCTTCCAGTACTCGGCAATCGCGGGGGCCGACAGCAGCATGGCGCGGCGGTTCATCGGATCGGCGGCACGTAGAGCAGCCCGCCCTGGTTCCACAAGCGGTTGAGCCCCCGCTCGAAGCCGAGCGGCTTGAGGTTGGCGTCGAAGCTCTCGCCGTAATTGCCGACTTGTCTTACGATGTTGTAGGCCCAGCGGTTGTCGAGCGACATCATCTTGCCGATGTCGCCGCTCGCGCCGACGAAGCGCTGGATCGCGGGATCGGGACTTTTCGCCCGCTCGTCGATATTCTTCGACGTGAGGCCGAGCTCCTCCGCCTCGATCAGCGCGAACAGCGACCACTTGACGATATCGAACCAGCGGTCGTCACCGTGGCGCACCGCGGGGGCGAGCGGTTCTTTCGAAATAAGCTCGGGCAGGATGATGTGATCCTCGGGCTTGGTGGCGCGCGACGCGCGCAGCGCCACCAGTCCGGACTGGTCGGTGGTGAAGACGTCGCAGCGGCCGTTGAAGTAGGCGTTCAGAACCTCTTCCAGCTTCTCGATCACCACCGGCTTGAAGCTCATGCGGTTCGCGCGGAAGTAGTCGGCGAGGTTGAGCTCGGTCGTCGTCCCCGGCTGCACGCAGATCGTGGCGCCATTGAGCTGCTTCGCGCTTTTCACGTTGAGCTTCTTCGGCACCATGAAGCCCTGGCCGTCGTAGTAGTTGACGCCGACGAAGTTGAGCCCGAGGCTCGTATCACGGCTGATGGTCCAGGTGCTGTTGCGCGCCAGCAGATCGACCTCGCCGGATTGGAGCGCGGTGAAGCGCTGTTGCGTCGTGAGCGGCGTGTAGCGTGCCTTGTTCGCATCGCCGAAGACGGCGGCTGCCACTGCCCGGCACATATCGACGTCGATGCCGCGCCAGACGCCCTTGGAGTCGGGCTGCGAGAAGCCGGCGATGCCGGTGCTGATGCCGCATTGCAGGTAGCCCTTGGCCCGCACCGCCTCGAGCGTCGACTGCGCAGCCGCGGGCGCCGACAGCGCAGCGGCGAGAACGATGAGCCAGCGCTTCATGGTGTTTCTCCTTGCAGCAGGAACTCGCGCACGATGCCGATCTGCTCGGCGTTGAGCAGCGTGGGCGCGTGCCCGACGCCGGGAATCTCGACCAGTTTCGCCTTCGGCCCGCGGCTGCGCATTTGCTCGGCCGTGCTGCGTGCCAGCAGATCGGACTGCGCGCCACGGATCACCAGCGTTGGGCAGCGCACCGCGTCGTAGAAATGCCAGAGATCCATGTCCTTCTCCGGCAGGCTGGCGCGAAACGTATCGCCGACATGCGGATCGTAGTGCGGCTGCCAGGCGCCTTCCGCGTTGCGGCGCACCCAGTTCTCGGCGAGAAAGCGCCATTGCGCGTCGCTGTGCGGGCCGAACGGCGCGGAGATGGTGCGCATGTAGCGCTCGGCCTCGTCGAAGGTCTCGAACACCCGCCGTTCGGCGGCGTAGCTCGCGATACGCTCGAGCGCCGCGCGGGGAATCGCCGGGCCGACGTCGTTCAGCACGAGCTTCTTGACCGGCGTGCCGGCCTGCGCCGCGAGCGCCATGCCGACCAGCCCGCCGAGCGACGTGCCGAGCCAGCTCACCGACTCGGTGTCGAGGCGCGCGATGAGCGTGACCATGTCCGCGAGGTATTGCGGCACCGCGTAGAGCGCCGCATCCGGCAGCCGGTCGGAATCGCCGCGTCCCGCGAGATCGGGGCACGCGATGCGGAAATGGCTGGAGAGCTCACGCGCCAGCGGCTCGAAGTCGCGCGCGGAGCGCAACAGGCCGTGGACGCAGACCAGAACGTCGCGGTTGCGCGGATCGCCCCACTCGAGATACGCGATGCGGTGCAGCCCCTTCGCCGAGGCGCACTGCAGCGAGCGCCGCCGCGGCTCGCTCAGGTCGCCTTCTGCCATTGCGAGACGAGCGCCTCACGCAGCGCCTCGGCTTCGGGCGCGAGCGTCGAATAAGGCCGGCTGCGGCTGCGCAGCAGCGCGAGCTTCTCCGATTTTAGATTGGCGCCACGCACCGGGTAGCCGTAATGCGCGTAGCGCGCGCGCTCGGTGAGCGCGTCCTCCTCGTCGTACCAGATCCACTCCTCGACCAGGCGGAAAGCGACATCCTCGAGCGCCTGATCGGCGTCCTGCGGGTCGATCAGCTCGAGCCGGCCGCCGCGGTAGCGGAAATACGTGTGCCGATCGGCGCTCGCGGCGTAGCCGAGCCAGGCGCCCGCCTGCCGCTCGCAGACGAGCGCGAGCTCGAGGCGCCCGGCTGCGCCGCTCGCGACGTACACGCCCTCGGTCAGCCGCTCGCCGCGTTCCTCGTCCACCACGCGGCCGTTCTCGATCACCGCGCGGCCGCGCACGCCGTCGTGGTCCCAGTGCGCCTCGACGCGCAGCTCGGGGAAGTCCACGGATACCTGCGCGAACGCCGGGAACGGAATGCCGTTCGCCGGCGTGAAGCGGTACTCGAGCGCCGCCGCTTCGTGGTGCTCGGTGTAATCCTCGGCGTCGGGGTCGCGCACCAGGAGCCAGCGCAGCCGCTCGCGGAAGTCCGCGAGCCGGCCGGCTCCCGTGACGCGCACCACCGCAGTGAACATCAGTCGCCGCTGTCGTACTTGAACGAAAGCGCGAGGCGCGCGCGGAACTGCACCACCTTGCCGTTCTCGATCTTCACATCGAGCTTCTCGATCTCGGCAATGCGCAGGTCATGCAGCGTGCCGGAGGCGGTGCTTACCGCGTTCTTCGCCGCGTCCTCCCACGATGTCGTGCTGGTGCCGATCACTTCGGTGACGCGATAGACCGAGCTGCCGCCCTTCTTTGCCATGGTGGTTCCTCCTCGGATCGAGGGACGTCCCCCCGCCAAATCATTGTAGCCAATACCGCCCGCGCAGTTGCCGCTCCGCCCGCATCTCAAGGTTCGCGCCCATGCGCACCGCGATCGCGCCCTGCAGGTCGGTGCGCAGCACCTGCACGTCCGCCGCACGATAGCGCGCGAGCACCTCGGGGTTCGGGTGGCCGAAGCGGCTGCGATAGCCGACCGCTACGACCGCCCAGCGCGGCGCCACAGCGGCGAGGAACTCCGGCGTCGAGGAGGTCCGACTGCCGTGATGCGGCACGAGCAGCACGTCGCTCGCGAGCGCACGCCCACCGGCAAGCATCGCCGCCTCGGCGCCGCGCTCGATGTCGCCGGTGAGGAGCACAGCGTGCCCGCCCGCCGCGATACGCAGTACGCAGCTGAGATCGTTGCGCTTTGCCACCGGCGCGCTCGCCGGATGCAGGAAGTCGAATCGCACGCCGTCCCAGGTCCAGCCGTCGCCCGCCTCGCAGCGGCGCGCGTTCGGCGCCAGACCATGTAGCGCATGCGCGCTCGGCAGCGACGTGGCAAGCGCTTCGACCTCGAAGGTCTCGAGCACCGTGGTAGCGCCGCCGATGTGATCGCCGTCCTCGTGGCTGAGCACCACCAGATCCAGCCGCGCCACGCCTTGGCCGCGCAGCGCCGGCACGACCACGCGCGAGCCGCTGTCCGATTCGGTGCCGTAGGCCGGCCCCGCGTCGTAGAGCACGCTATGGCCTGCGGTGCGCACCAGCACGGCGAGGCCTTGCCCCACGTCGAACGTCGTGACCCAGGCCTCGCCCGTGGCCGGGCCCGGCAGCGTGACGCAGAACGCGGGCGCCATTAGCGCAAAGCCGCTCGCACGCCACGGTATGCCGCGCGGCGCGAGCACCCACGCCGCGCCCGCGAGCGCCGCGACGACGGTCCACACCGGCGGCACGTGCTGCTGCCACAGCGCCCCCGGCAGCGCGGCGCACCACTCGAGGAATTCGAGCAGCCATTGCACGAGCCAGGCGCAGAGGTGCAGCAGCGCGTCTAGCGGCGCCAGGGCTGCGAGTAACGCAAGCGGCGTGATCACCACCGACACGAGCGGGATTGCCACCGCATTGGCGAGCGGGCCGGCGACGGAGATCTGGCCGAAAAGCAGCAGCGCCGCAGGCGCCAGGCCGACGGTAATCGCCCATTGGATACGTCCCCACTGCAAGAGCTTCGGCCCCGGCTCGTTCCAGCCCACGGCGGCGTAGAAGATGAGCAGTACCGCACCGAAGGAAAGCCACAGCCCCGGCGCGAGCGGCGCCCAGGGATCGAACAGCACGATCGCGCCCAGCGCGAGCGCGAGCACGCGCCAGGGCGACGAGATCCGGCCGCACCAGAGCGCTACCGCGACGACGCTCACCATCCAGAAGGTGCGCTGCGCCGGCACGCCGTAACCCGCGATCAGCGTGTAGCCGAGCGCACCAAGGATTGCGCCTGCCGCCGCGGCTTTACGCGCCGGCAGCCGCAACGTAAGCGCCGGCACGCGGCGCCAGAGCGTGGCGACGAGCCACGCCACGAGGCCCGAGACGAGTGTCACATGCAGCCCTGAGATGCTCATCAGGTGCGTCACGCCGGTACGGTTAAACAATTGCCACTCCTCGCGCGAGATGGCGCGCTGGTCGCCGACCGCGAGCGCGGCAAGGATGCCGGCGGCGGGCGTCGCGCCGAGCACCGCGTTGAAGCGATCGCGCACCGCTTCGCGCGCGCGCTCCACAAGATCGAGGAACGAATTGCGCGCGCCCAGGCGGCGCGGCTCCGGCCGCGCGCGCACATAGCCGGTCGCGCCGATGCCGCGCTCGAGGAGCCAGGCTTCGTAGTCGAAGCCGTGCGGATTCACGAGTCCGTGCGGGCGGCGCAACCGTACGGTGAAGGCCCAGCGCTCGCCCGCATGCACCGCGGCCGCGGGCGCCGCGCCGGCATCCTCGTCGCCCGCGCTGCGGTACCAGCTGATGAGAAGTTTCGCGGGCAAGCGCAGCCCGCCATCGGCCGATTCCACGTCGAGCTCGAAGCGCACGCCGCGCTCCATCAACGCCGGGAGGGCGGACACCACGCCGACGACGGCAATGTCGCGCCCTTCGAGCTCCGGCGCGAGCCAGTCGGCGATGCGCCACTGCGCGCAAGCGGCCGCCCAGAAGAACCCCGCGGCGCAGGCGCCGGCGATGAGCGCGGCGCGATAGCGCAGCCCGGCAAGCAGCAGCGCGGGCACGACCAGCGCCCAGCCGAGCGCAGGCAGCGCTGCCTGCAGCTGCAACGCCGCGGCGCCCGCCGCGAATGCCAGCGCCGCGAGGCTCATGCCTCTTGCAACGCGCGGGGCGCTGTTCCGCTGACTGCTAGCCGCGGGTTGAGTGCAAAAGCCCTTCGCGTAGCTCGAGCAGCCGCTCGGCGCGCGCGGCGAGGCCGGGGTCGTGCGTGACGATGACGAACGCCGTGCCGTGCTCTTCCGAGAGCCGCAGCATCGCGTCGAACACTTCCTCCGCGGTGTGCGCGTCGAGGTTGCCGGTCGGCTCGTCGGCAAGCAGGCACGCCGGCTCGGTGACCATGGCGCGGGCGAAAGCGCAGCGCTGGCGCTCGCCGCCCGAGAGCTCGCCCGGCAGGTGCTCGAGCCGCTCGCCGAGCCCGACTTCGCCGAGCACGCGCTTTGCCCGTGCCAGCGCTTCCTGTCGCTCGGTGCGGCGGATGAAAAGCGGCATGGCGACGTTCTCGATCGC
>DASQIG010000015.1:0-1875 GCA_035631735.1 Burkholderiales bacterium
TTTCCTCGGCGGGCAGCTGAACGAGGACGGCATCCAGTTCCGCTGGGTGGCGCCGACGTCGCTTTACTGGGATATGGGCACGGAGGTGGGCCGCGGCCGCGCCTTTCCGGCGAGCCTGAGCGACAGCGGCAAGAACGGCGCGCGCTCGCTCAACTTCTTCACCCACGTCGGCGGCGACATCGGCGAGAGCATCGCCTGGCAGACCGGCCTCTCGCACTTCCGCACCAATCCGAGCGATCGGCAGTTCGCTACCACGGACGCGCTCGGCAATGCGATCACCGACAGCTTCAGCGGCACGAGCCGCCTGTGGGTCGCGAGCGGCATCCTCAAGTGGTCGCCGAACGGCAACCCGACGTACAACAACTTGAAGCTGCAGGGCGAGTACTTCCGGCGCAAGGAAGAAGGTTCGCTCGTCTTTGACAGCGCAGGCGCCGCGCTCGCCAACGGCCTGTCGTCGCGGCAGTCGGGCTGGTACGCGCAAGCCGTCTACCAGTTCATGCCGTTGTGGCGCGCCGGCTATCGCTACGACCGGCTGGACTCGGGCAGCGTCAACATCGACACCGCGGCCTCGGGCCTCACGGCCGCCGATTTTCCGATCCTGGCTGGCTACAAGCCCAGGAAGCACAGCGTGATGGTCGACTGGAGCCCGAGCGAGTTCAGCCGCATTCGCCTGCAGTATGCGCGCGACTACTCGCGCCGGGACCTGCCCGACAACCAGGTGTTCCTGCAATACATCGTCAGCCTCGGCGCGCACGGCGCGCACACGTTTTGAGGACCAATATGAAAACTGCACTCAAGTTTTTGCTCGGCTCACTCGCCGCGATGCTCGCGTGGCCGGCGATGGCGCTCAACGTGTTCGCCTGCGAACCGGAATGGGCGGCGCTCGCGCAGGAGCTCGGCGGCGACAAGGTCTCGGTTTTCTCGGCGACCACGGCACAGCAGGATCCGCACCGCCTCGAGGCGAAGCCGAGCCTCATCGCGCGCATCCGCAACGCGGAGCTGCTGATTTGCTCGGGCTCCGAGCTCGAGATCGGGTGGCTGCCGCTGCTTTTCACCCAGGGCGGCAACGATGCGATCCAGCCCGGCTCACCGGGCTACATCGAGGCCTCGCAGTACGTCGTCAAGCTAGAGGTCCCCAAGGTCATTGACCGCGCGCTCGGCGACATTCACCCGGCGGGGAACCCGCACATTCACCTCGACCCACGCAACATCGCCAAGGTGGGCGAGGTGATCACCGCGCGGCTTTCGGACATCGATGCGCCGAATGCGGCCTATTACCGTTCACGCGCGGACGAGTTCAACAAGCGCTGGGACCAGGCGATGCAGAAATGGCGGCAGGAAGCGCAGCCGCTGAAAGGCATGCCGATCGTTGTCTACCATAAGGACATGTCGTACTTCATCAACTGGGCCAGCATGCGCGAAGCCGGCAGCCTCGAGCCGAAGCCGGGCATTCCGCCGACACCGACGCACCTCGCTGAGCTGGTCGAGCGCATGAAGCGCAGCCCGGCGAAGGCGGTCGTCTACTCGCCGTACAACAATCCCGGCGCGGCGCAGTTTCTTTCCCAGCGCGCGAATATTCCCATCGTGCCGCTGCCCTTCACGGTCGGCGGCTCGCCGACGGCGAAAGATCTGTTCGGCCTGTTCGACGACACCATCGAGCGCCTGCTCGCCGTGAATAAGTGATCGCGCATTGATCGTAGATGCCGCTGAGTGGGGAATCCTGTGGCCGGCGTTCATCGCCGGACTGCTGGTCACAGCGACCCACGTGCCGCTCGGCATGCAGGTGCTCGATCGCGGGATCGTGTTCATCGATCTCGCGATCGCGCAGGTTGCCGCGCTCGGCGTGATCGTCGCCGACTACCTCGGCTGGCCGGC
>DASQIG010000016.1:0-2047 GCA_035631735.1 Burkholderiales bacterium
AATGCGCTCGCAGCACTCGCGGCCTTCGACGCGGCGCGGCCGGCTCTCCGTCCAGGCATCCGACAGCGCCACGGACAGGCGTCCGATGTAGAGCACGTCGTAGGGCTGGCTTGACTGGGGCTTCACGTCGTTCACTTCGCCCGCGAACTGCCCGAGGTACTGGGCCGCGGCGCGCAGCTCCGCATCGAGCGCGTCGATCGCCTTGGCGCGTACAACCACCGGGTCCTCGCGCTGCTGCTGCTTTACCCCGGCCTGCTGGCGCAGTGCCTCGAGCGCGCTCGGGCGGCGTGCCGTAGTCGTCGTCGCGGCGGCGGCCTGCGTCCCGTTGCGCGTGGCCTCGAGTGCCGCGCGCTTACGCTGCTGCTCCTCCGCGGTGCGGCGCGCGAGTTCCTCGGTGCGCCGCTTGCGCTCCGCATCCGCTGCCCGGAGCTGGGCCTGCTGTTCCTCGTCGATGCGCTTGACGAAGGTGTCGAGATCGTCGATGAGCTGGCTCTTCATCGCATCGACCTTGACGGTTTTCTCGTAGGAGTGCCCGACGGCCGTGGTTTCGCGCGCTGCCTTGCGCAGCTCATCGGCCATTTCGGCTGCGCGGCCGTAGCGGTCCTGCGGCTTCTTGGCGAGCGCACGATTGACGATGCGCTCGATAGCCGCCGGGATGGCCGGATCGAGCTGGCGCAGCGACGGGTGCGGCTCGACCGAGATGCGATGCATCACCGGCAGCGGCGTCGTGTCCGAGTCTCGCGTGAAGGGGTTGCGGCCGGTGAGCATCTCATAGAGCACGACGCCGAGCGAGAAGATGTCCGCGCGGCCGTCGATGCCGATGCCGGACACGTGCTCGGGCGACATGTACTTCGGCGAGCCGAGCGCGGTGCCGGTCTGCGTCATGCTCGACGTCGGCACGTAGGCGATGCCGAAGTCCGTGAGCTTGCAGCGGCCCGTAGCGCCGACCATGATGTTTGCCGGCTTGATGTCACGGTGCACGATGCGGTACTGCTGCGCATGATCGAGTGCATCGGCGACCTGCGCCGCGATGTCGGCGGCGATGCCGAACGGCGTGCGCGGCTGGTTGCGCATGATCTGCTGCAGCGAGCGGCCCTCGAGCAGCTCCATAGCGATGTAGGCGACCCCGCGGTCCTCGCCGACGTCGAAGATGGTGACGATGCTCGGATGGTTGAGACGGCCGGCGGAGCGCGCTTCGCGCAGGAATCGCTCGCGCACTTCCGTCATGATTTCTGCCGGCAGGTCGTCGAGCAGTGTCTTGATAGCAACTTCGCGCTCGATCAATGGATCGACCGCGCGGTACACCGCTCCCATTGCGCCGCGGCCGAGCTCGGCCACGATACGGTAGCGCCCTAGTTTTTCGTATTTCACGCGCCCCCCTGCCGAAAGCTATGATGCCCGGTAAGCGGGGAAATTGCCAATTCACGACTTGTCAAAGCTGCTCGCGCTCGCTGCCGTGTTGTGTTGCGCCACCGCCGGAGCGCAAACTTTTCCCGCTCGGCCGCTCAAGATCCTGGTGCCCTCTGTTGCCGGCAGCTCGCCTGACATCCGCGCGCGGCAAATCGCCGGCAAGCTCGCCGAGGCCTTCGGCCAGCCGGTGATTGTGGAAAACCGCACAGGCGCGAACGGTCTTATCGCCGCGCGCGAGGCGGCCAAGGCGCCGCCTGACGGCCACACGCTGTTTCTCGCCCTCATCAACAACGCCGTGGCCGACGCGCTCAATCCCGATCCGTGCTGCCGGCTGGGCGTCGAGCTTATCCCGGTGTCGCGCTTCTCCATGACGCCGTACCTCGTGCTCGTGAATGCGGACGTGCCGGCGCAGACGCTGCGGGAATTTTTGGCACTGGCGCGCGCGAAGCCCGAGACGGTCAGCTTTGCTTCGCACGGGCCGGGCAGCCTGCCCAACCTGCTCGGCGCGTGGCTCAAGGTGGAGTGGGGCGTGCGTCTGCTCGAGGTGCCTTACAAGGGCGTTAATTCCGAGATTCCCGACCTGCAAAGCGGGCAGGTGATGAGCGCTTTCATCGTGCCGCAGGTGGTGCTCGGGCCG
>DASQIG010000017.1:0-7011 GCA_035631735.1 Burkholderiales bacterium
GCGGAACGGGCTCTGCGCCCAGAAGCGCCCCGGCCCGGTGCTGATCGGCGAGCCCGGCCCGTAAAGCGCGACCGTAGGCACGCCGACGAGCCGCGCGAGGTGCGCGACGCCGGTATCGGGGCACACCAGAAACGCCGCGTGGCTGAGCAGGTCCCACATCTGTGCGAGATCGAGCCGGCCGGCGAGGCCGCTTCGCCGCCCGTCCGGATCTAGCGGTGCGACGAGCGCCTCCTCGCCGCGGCCGGCGCTCAGCACGACCTCGTAGCCGCGGCCCTCGGCCCATTGCTGCACTTCGCGCCAGCGCTCCACCGGCCAGAGCTTGTGCGGGCTGCTGGCACCCAAGTGGAGCACGCAATATCGAGCGCTCGGCTTTGCATACGGTGCGTAGCTCGGCGCCGGCCATTCGGCCGTCTGGTAACGCGCGGGTGCAGGACCGTCGATGAGCTGCGCCGCCATGTCGCCCCAGGACATCGGCTCGCGCGGCAGCGGCCGCTGCTCGTCGAGCGGCCATTCGTGGTAGCCCGCTTCGTCGGGCGCGAACGCGACGATCCAGCGCGCGTCCATCGCGCGGGCGAGCCATGACCAGCGGTTGTCGCCGGGCACGAGCGCGAGGTCGTAGCCGCGGCGCTTGCGCAGCGCGATGTGATCGGGCAGCGAGCGCGCATCGAAAGGCAGCACCTCGACGCCGTACGGCCGCTTCTCGTAGAGGGCGGCATAGGCCCGCGGACAGACCATCACGATCTCCGCCTCGGGGAACTGCGCGCGCGCCTTCTTCAGCAGCGGCGTGAGCATGATCGTGTCGCCGAGCAGCAGGTGCTGCACCACCAGCAGCCGGCGCACGCGCGCGGGCCGCTCGCGGCGGGCCGCCATCGCCAGGCTCGCGGCGGCCATGACATAGAGGCGCGGCCAGGCGCGGCTGCGGCGCAGGCTCATGCTCGCTCGATCACCCGGCGAAACACGGCTTCCATGCCGTCGAGCATTCGGTCTATGCCGAAACGCTCCTCTGCGTATGCGCGCGCGGCCTTGCCCATCGCGGTGCGCCGCGCGGGGTCCTCCATCAACGCGCCGAGCGCAGCGGAGAGCGCCGCCGCGTCGCGCGGCGGCACGATCAGGCCCGTCAGGCCGCGCTGCACCGCTTCCTCGATGGCACCGACCGGCGTCGCCACCACCGCGAGTCCGCAGGCCATGGCCTGCATGATCGCCTGCGGCACGCCCTCGTCGCCGTACGAGGGCAGCGTGAAGAGATCGAGGCTATTCAGCCACACGGGCACATTGTCCCGGTTGCCGACGAAGCGCACGCTCGAAGCGAGTCCCTCGGCCGCGACACGCGCCTCGAGCCGCGCCCGCTGTGGTCCCTCGCCGATCACCAGGAGCTGCCAGTCCGCAAAGCGCGGCGCTAGGCGCGCCCACGCGTCGAGCAGGTAATCGTGGCCCTTCCAATCGCGCAGCGTGGCGACGATGCCGAGCGCGTGGCGCTCATCCAGCCCGAGCTCGCGCCGCGCGGCGGCACGGTCCGTCGGGCGAAAGCGCTGCAAATCGACGCCCGTCGGCACCGACGTCATGCGCTCGAGCGCGTAGCCGTTCTCGCGCGCGAGCTGCAGCCGCAGCGCCTCCCCGGCGGTCACGATGTGCGCGCACGCGCTCTGGTACAGCCAGCGGGTCGCACGATCGTTGTGCACGCGCGTGGAGACGTGCCGCGTACGCACGACCGGCGGCGCGCCCGCGAGCGTGAGACGCGCGAGTGCCACCAGCCACGAATCGGTCGAGCTGTGCGTGTTGATGACATCGAACCGCGCCCGATGCGCGGCGAGCCAGCGCCGCACGGCAAGTAGCGCGCGCGGGCGCTTCTTCTCGATCGGCAGCGCCACGACCGGGATATTGCGCGCTTTCGCCGCCGGGTAAATTTCCGCGCTCCCGGGCGTGAGCAACGTGACCTGATGGCCGCGCGCGACCATGCCCTGCGCCTCGGTCAGGATGCGGATCTCCTGGCCGCCCCAGCCGATGGAACTTTCGGTGTGAAGGATGCGCAATCAGAGTGCCGTGAGCTGGGCGAGGCTCTCGTCCAGGATGACTAGCTGCAGCGCCTGCTCCGCCGCATGCTCGGCGCCGTCGAGGTAGTGGCGCGCGAACCGATCGATCGCCTGCGCATCGAGCTGTCCCGCGCTGGTACGCTGGAGGCGGGCGCCAAGCCCCTCGAAGCGTGCCGCGAGGCCGACGCGCAGCCAGTCGCGCAGCGGCGGATTGAAGCCGCGCTTCTTGCGCCGCAGGAGGTCCGCCGGCAGTCGCGGATCGAGCGCGCTTGCGAGCACCAGCTTCGGCGGCCGGGTGTAGCGCTCGCCGGGCGGCAGCGCGAGCACGCGCTCGACGAAACGATGGTCGAGTAGCGGCGCGCGCGCCTCGAGCCCATGCGCCATGGTGCAGAGGTCGGATTTGCGCAGGATGTACTCCGGCAGATAGTTGGCGAAATCGATCGCCAGCAGCGCTTCCCGCGGATCGCGCGCCGCCTGGTCAGGTGCGCGCCAGTAGGTGAACGGTGTTGATTTCCGCTGCAGGAACAAGCGCTGCGCCGGTGCGAAGCCCGAGAAGCGCAGCGAATAGGCGCTTTGCCAGTCCATCGCCAGCTCGGCGGCGAGCTTGCGCTCGTCGAGCGCGGGCCGCACCGTGAGCGGCAGCCGCCACCGGCGCCGCCACGCGCTGCGCATGTGCTTGCCGACACGCTTGTAGCCGGCGAAAAGCTCGTCGCCGCCGTCTCCTGCGAGCACGACCTTCACCTCCCTGCTTACCTCGCGCGCGAGGTACCAGGTGGGAACGCTCGAGGGATCGGCGAAGGGCTCGTCCAGCCCGGCGACGATGCGCGCGAAGTCATCCTGCACGCGCTGCGGCACCACCACCTTGGTGTGCGGCAGGCCGAGCGTGCCCGCCGTCTGCGCCGCGAGCTCTGACTCATCCATCGCGCTGCCGGGAAAGGCGGCGGTGTAGCTGCGATATTGCGTCAGCCGCTGGGCCGCGAGGCGGCTGGCGACCACCGTGGAGTCCACGCCGCTGGAAAGAAACAGGCCGAGCGGCCGGTCCGCCACCGTGCGCATGCGCACCGCCTCGTCGAGCGCCTCGAGCCACGATCCGGCGGCCGGCTCCGGCCGCCAGTAGCGCTGCCTGGCGAGGCGGCGGGTGCGCAGGTCGAACTCGAGATAGTGACCGTTCTCGAGGCGCCGGATGTGGCGATAGACCGTGTGCGGCGCAGGGATGTAGCGGTGCGCGAGATAGGCGTCGATGCCCTCGGGCGAGAGCTCGCGCTTTGCTGCCGGCAGGTAGGGCAATACCGCCCGGACGAGGGAGCCGAAGACCAGCTCCTCGCCAAGATGGCTGTAGACCAGCGGCTTCTCGCCCATGCGGTCGCGCGCGAGATAGGCCTTGCCGCGCGTCCGGTCGACGATGGCAAAGGCGAACATGCCGCGCAGGTTGGCGAGCAGCTTCTCGATGCCCCAGGCTTCGTAGCCGTGCAGGATGAATTCGGTGTCGGCGCGCGTGCGGAAGACATGGCCTGCAGCGCGCAGCTCGGCGACGTGCCGCTCCCAGTCGTACACCTCGCCGTTGTAGACGATCCAGACGTCGCCGCGCTCGTTCGACATCGGCTGGTCGGCGATCGGGCGCGGGTCGATGATCGAGAGCCGCGCGTGGATGAGGGCGTTGTGCCAGGCGCCCTGCGCCGGCGCGAGCGCGGCGTCCCAGCCGACCGCGTGCTCGGCGTCCGGGCCGCGCGCGCGCAGCGCTGCCTGCATGGCGCGCGCGAGCTGCGGCGCGACGGCGCGTTGCGCGAAAAAGCCGCCGATGCCGCACATCAGAGCGCGAACTGCGGTGCGTAGCGCTGGAACCAGCGCTCGAGCACGAGGAGCGCCCACAGCCGCCCGGCGTCGCTCGGCCGCGCCGCGGCGGCGAGGCGCTCGATGGCCAGCGGCTGGAACAGGCCGCGCCTAGCCAGGCGCGCGAAGGCGCTCTCGGCTTCGCCCTTCAGCGCGCCGCGGAACCACTCGGCGAGCGGCGGCATGAAGCCCTGCTTGGGCCGGTGCACCACGTCCATCGGCAGCAGCTTCTCCGCGAGCCGCTTGAGCAGGTATTTGCCCGTGCGTCCATTCTGTTTGAGCTTCGGGTCGAGCCGCGCACAGAACTCGAAGAAGCGATGGTCGAGATACGGCACCCGGGCTTCGAGCGACGAGGCCATCGTTGCGCGGTCGACCTTGGTCAGCAGGTCATCGGGCAGCCACAGGCGCGCGTCGATGTACATGATGCGATCGAGGTACTCGCGCGAATTGCACTCGTCGTAGAACCGCTCGGCGTAGTCCGCCATGCCGCTCGACTGCGCAGCAAGGAAGCGCGGCGTGTAGAGCTCGCCGCGCAGGGTGGTGTCGAACACCTGCGGGATGGTGACGTAGCGGCGCTCGCGCGGCTCGCCGATCGCCTTGAGCAACCGGTCCTTGCGCACGCGCGCGGGCAGCGCGTGCACCAGCGGCCGCAGCGGTGAATACGGTGCGCCGAGGAGCCCGCTCACCCGCTCTTCGCGCAGGCGCTTGGCGTAGTTGCCGTAACCGGCGAACACCTCGTCCGCGCCCTCGCCGGTGAGCACCACCGTCACGTGCTTGCGCGTAAGGCGCGCGAGCAGCATGGTCGGCAGCGCCGCCGGGTCGGCGAAGGGCTCGTCGAACACCTGCACCCAGTCTTCCAGGCACGAGAGGAGCGCCGAGGGCGCCAGCATCAGCACATGGCTCGCGGCGCCGATGTGGCGCGCGACGCGCTCGGCATGCGTGTGCTCGCTTACCGCGGTCTCGCCCTCGAAGCCGAGCGTGAAGGTGTCGATCGGCCGGCGCGCGATGTCCACCATGAGAGCGCTCACCACGCTCGAGTCCACGCCGCCGGAGAGGAAGCTCCCCAGGGGGACATCTGCGACCAGCATGCTTTCCACCGAGCGCCTGAGCTCCGCCTCGAGTAGCGCCAGCGCTTCGTCCTCGTCTACCTCGAGCTTGCGCGAGTAGTCCGGCACCCAATAGCGCGTGGTCGCCAGCTTGCCGCCTTCCACGACCAGCGCGTGGCCTGCTTCCAGCTTGCGCACGTCGCGGTAGACCGATTTCGGCGACGGGATGTATTGCGCTTCCAGATACAGGCCGATCGCCTCGAGATCGAGCTCGCGCGACACCGCGGGATGCGCAATCAGGCCCTTCAGCTCCGAGGCGAAGACCAGCGTGGCGCCGTCCCACTGGTAGTAGAGCGGCTTCACGCCGAGATGATCGCGCGCGATGAAAAGCCGCTGCGCCGCGCGGTCCCACAGGGCGAAGGTGAACATGCCTTGCAGGTGCTCGAGCATCCGGGGGCCGTACTCGCGATAGGCGTAGAGCAGCGCCTCGGTATCGCCCGCGGTCCGCAGCCGGTGGCCGCGCGCAGCGAGCGCGGCGCGCAACTCGCGGAAATTGTAGATCTCGCCGTTGTAGATGATGGTGAGCTCGCCATCGGGCGTGCTCATCGGCTGCGGGCTGCCCGCGATGTCGATGACCGACAGGCGCCGATGCCCCAGCGCCACCGGCCCATCGCGGTAGTAGCCGTCGGCGTCCGGGCCGCGGTGCGCGAGGCGCGTGGTCATGGCTACGAGCACCTCGTCGGCAAATCGAGCGGGGCTCAGATACCCGGCGAGGCCGCACATCTAGCTCGCCTCCACCACGCGAATCACCTCCGCCATGCGGTCGCGGATCGTCGGCAGGGTCAGCGCGCGCTCATAGCCGCGGCGCGCGATCGCCGAGCGCTCGGCGTCATGCGCCAGGTAATAGCGCGCCTTGTCCCGCAGCTCGTCGACGTCGCGATAGCAGACGATCTCCTCGCCAACGCGGTAGTGCTCTTCGAGCGCGGGCGAATAATCGGTGAGCAGGAAGGCGCCGGTCGCCGGTACGTCGAACACGCGCTGATTGAGCGCCGCATAGCGTGCCGGGTCCCAGTTGGTGATGTTGAGCACGATCTTCGACGTGTTATAGAGGCGCACCAGCGCCTCGCCCCAGATGCCGCGCGCCTTCAGCTGGCGCCGCAGCGGTGAGCCGTGGCGCGCGCGCTTGCCCCATTTCCCGTAGATCTCGAGCGGCAGGTCGGTGAGCCGGCCGAGGAGCTGCTCACGCCGGGCGTTGTGCCCGCCGACGAGCACCACGTCGTGATTGTAAGTCCTCCCGCCGCCGGCAAAGAGATTGGGATAGCGGGCGAGGTCCATGCCGTAGACCGGCAGCGGATGAATGCGGTCGGCGCGCGGCTGGTAGCCGTGGCGGTGCGCGCAGAAGTAGACGTCGTAGATGCGCGCGTCCTCCAGGAGGTCCGGCGTGTCGAGCGGCCCGTCGACGCGCCAGCCGATCACCTGCTGCACGCCGCAGTCGCGCTTCAGGGCACGGACGAGCTCCGCATCGACGAACTCGTGCGCGCGGATCACGAAGATCCATCTCGGCCGGGACGCGGCCGCCGCCTTCAGGAGCATGCGGCGCTTGAAGTTCACCTTGGAGAAAGGCAGGGCGCGGCCGATCTCGCGCCCGCGATACCCGAGCCCGCGCGCGAGGCGGTTAACCGGCTTGAGGAGGAGCGGCTCCCAGCGGCTTTCCGTCTGGCTGTTGAAGCGCGCCACCTCGAAGCCAAGCGTGCGAAAGGCGTCGGCGCACGATTCGCCGAGCGGGATCATGTCGTCGCCGAAGAAATAGCTGATCAGGACTCGGTTATCCGCCATCGGCTGCCCGGCGACCCGAGCTAGTCCTTTGCCGACGGCAGTGAGGACGGCCCACCTATGATGGCGCGCAATTTCGGTAATGTAGCCTCGGCAACGAAGCGATGTCCTCGGGTACTAAGGTGCCAGTGATCTGCAACGTAAAGATCGCGCTTCTCTGCGTCGGGCAACTTCTCGAGGGCGTCGAACGCGTCGACATTGGCGATGTCGTTTCGGTCCAGGAACTGGCGGAATTTCCGGTAGGGCAACGGCTGCGGTTTGGTGATCTGATC
>DASQIG010000018.1:0-2693 GCA_035631735.1 Burkholderiales bacterium
CGACTAGCGGCGCTTTACGCCGGCGAGCGGCTGGTAGCCGCCGCTCTTGCCGTTGAAGCGCTCGGGCTTCGCCCAGGAGAGGACGTCGGTCTCGAGGCAGTGGATGCGCACGCGGCGCTTGGCCGCGTCGATGCGGATCACTTGCACGGTGCGCTTGGCGCGCCGGTCGCGATCCTGCCATCTAGAGCCGACTTGCGGGTATTGCTCGGATGTGGGAAGCATGCTGCAAAGATATTACCGCATGCCTCGCTGATTCGGGACGGAGCCCGACAGGGTCAAGCACGCATGCGCTGCGCGCAGAGGCGCTTGTTTTGCATGTCTGCCGACAAGGATGCCGAGTTCGGGCTCCGTCCCCGAATTCAGAGCATGAACTCGTGCGCCTGCGCGCGCACGCGCTCGAGCATCAGCGCGAGCGGCTGGCGAAGAACGTCACATCGTGTCCCCGCCTCACGAGCTCTGGCGTGCCGGGCGCGCCGTTTGCTATCGAGGCGCCATGGCGCCGTATCGTCCTGTCCAGGGTGGCCTAGGGGGCCATGGCGAGCGCCTACAGGTTCGCAGCCGCTGCTACCCCCGCCGTGCAGGAAGCCGCGCCCCTGCGGCATAATGCCTGTAAGGTGCCGCTAACCAAGGCGCTCGTCCGACAAGTCCCTACAGCCCTCACGGACCCCGCATGCAAATAGAGTCGGTGAAGGCGGCTTACCGCCGCTACGCTTCAGTCTACGATGCCGTCTTCGGACCGGTGCTGCAGCCGGGCCGCAAAGCGGTGGTGCAGGCGCTCGGGCTGCGGCCCGGCGATCGCGTGCTCGAGGTCGGCGTCGGCACGGGCCTCTCGCTGCCGCTCTATCCTCGCGACGTGCGCATCACCGGCATCGACGTGTCGCGCGAAATGCTAGAGAAGGCGCGCCGGCGCCTCGCGCGCCAGCGCCTGGCGAACGTCGAGGCGCTCCTCGAGATGGACGCCGAGCAGATGAGCTTGCCGGACGCGAGCTTCGACAAGGTGGTCGCGATGTACGTCGTCCCCGTGGTGGAGAACCCGGTGCGGCTCCTGCAGGAGCTGCACCGCGTGTGCCGGCCCGACGGCGAGATCTTTCTCGTCAACCACGTACGCTCGGACAACCGCTTCATCGCCGCCGTGGAGAAGGGGCTCGCGCGCTTCTCCGACAAGATCGGCTTCCGGCCGGACTTCGAGCTGCGCGACATGCTTGCCGACGTCGATCAGGTCACCGAGGTGTCGCGCATCAACTTCTTCTGGAAGGTGATGCGGCTCAGGAACGGCGTGGCGCATCCGCGCCTTCGCTCCTGACGAGAAATAGCGGCGCCGCCGCGATCCCCTGCAGCACCGCGCTCACGCCGTAGAGCAGCGCCGTTGCGGTCGCCTGCTCCGGCGGCACGCCGAGCGTGCCGAGCACCACCACCGCGGCCGCCTCGCGCGCGCCGAAGCCGCCCCAGCCGAGCGGCACCGCGCCCATGATGAAGATCGGCGCAGCGGCGGCGAGCATCACCGGGTAGCTGAGCGGCACGCCAGCGGCGTAGCCGCAGAGCCAGAGCGCGGCGGCCGAAAAGACCTGCACCAGCACCGATAGCCACGCCGAGCGCACCAGCGCGCCGCGCGACGCCAGCGCCTGTCGTCGCGCGTTCTCCAGCCGGTCGTGCGGCAGCGGCAGCCAGGGCAGTGCCAGCGCCAATATCAATGCGACTACGTACGTGCCAACGTTGCTGGTCAACGGCACGAGCCCGACGACGAGTGCAACGTCGAGTGCGGCAAGCGAGCACGCGCAGAGGATCCACAGCCCGCTAAGGCGGTCAAGGAGCACCGACGCGCCCGCGCGCAGCAGCGCGTTCTGGTCGAGGCGGCTGAGCTGATAGGCACGCAGCAGATCGCCGGAGACGGTGGCGCCCGGCAGGAGCACGTTCATCGTCATGCCGCGGAAATACATCGCCAGCGCGGCGCCGAGCGGCGCTGCCAGGCCCAGACCGCGGCCGATGGCCGCCCACCGGGCGGCGGAAAAAATGTTGGAGACAACGGACGACGCCACCGCGGCGGCAAACCAGCGCGCGTCGACCGCGGCGAGGCTGCGCGCGAGCGCGCGCGGATCGACGTACCAGACGACGGCGGCGAGCAGCGCGATGCCCGCCGCGATGCGCGCCGCGGTCTTCAGCTGCCTTTTCTGGGCTGGCGGCGAAGCAGGTATTGCGGCCGTCCTTGCGGCTCGTGGTAGATGCGCGTGAGCAGCTCCCCGATCAATCCGGTGCCGACGAGCTGCACGCCGATCAGCATGAGCAGCACGCCGAGGAGCAATAGCGGCCGGCCGCCGATCTCCGCGCCGAGCGCGAGCTTCTCGTAGGTCAGCCACGCCAGGATGAGGAAGCCGACGGCGCCGAGCGCGAGGCCCACACCGCCAAACGCCTGCAGCGGCCGATGCAGGAAGCGCATCAGGAACTTGATCCACAGCAGGTCGAGCAGCACGCGAAACGTGCGGTCGATGCCGTACTTCGACTCGCCGCGCGCGCGCGCGTGGGGGCGCACCGGCACCTCGATGATGTTCGCGCCGACCTCGGCCGCGAGCGCCGGGATGAAGCGGTGCAGCTCGCCGTACAGGCGCAGGCCGCGGATCACATCGGCACGGTAGAGCTTCAGCGCGCAGCCATAGTCGTGGAGCTTGACGCCGGTGACGCTCGATATCACGGCGTTG
>DASQIG010000019.1:0-7860 GCA_035631735.1 Burkholderiales bacterium
GGAGGAACACGAAGACGACCTGCGCCGGCGCCTGAGCAGCAAGGGACGCAAGCAGACCGCGCGCGCCGCCGAATGGCTGCTGCAGCGGCTGCCGGCGCGCTTCACGCTGCTCTCGAGCCCGGCGCTGCGCGCGCACCAGACCGCGCAGACGCTGGGCACGCCGATCAAGGTGGAGCAATCGCTCGCCCCGGGCGCCTCGCCAGAGGCGATCATCACTGCGGCGGGCTGGCCGGAGGCCAAGGGTGTGGTCGTCGTCGTCGCGCACCAACCGGACCTCGGCCGAACGCTCGCTCAGCTAGTCGCCGGTGCGCAGAACCCCTGGAGCATCAAGAAAGGCGCGTTGTGGTGGCTCAGCAACCGCGTGCGCGACGGCGATGCGCAGGTCGTCGTGCGTGCGGTGGTGTCACCGGACCTGCTGTAGCACTGACACTTTCTTGTCGGAGAGTCCGCTCACGGTCAACTTCATGCCGACCGATTTCCAGTGATCGGTCTCGGAATCGAGCGCGGCAGCCGATAGCGCGTTGTCGTCGAGCCACGATTGCGGCAGGTCGATGGCAAAGCCGCCGGGGTCCGCGGCGACGCGCAGGAACGGCAGCCTCGCGTCGGTGCGGCTGCGCAGGATGAGCGCCGCGACGCGCAGGGCAAACACCAGCTTCCAGTCGGGCCCTTCGAGGCCCGCGTCCTGCATCTTGCGCAGCTTGCCGCGGTGCGCGAGCACGATGCGCGCAAGGCGGGCCTGCTCCATGCGGGAGAAACCGGGCATGTCGGCGTTGGACAGCACGTAGGCCGAGTGCTTGTGGTACTGCGCGTGCTCGATGGACAGGCCGATCTCCGCAAGCCGCGCGCTCCATTCGAGGAGCTGCCGGTCGGCATCGTCGTCGCGCTCGGCGCCGGGGGTAAGCGCGTCGTAGACGGTGAGCGCGAGGCTCTTCATGCGCTCGGCCTGGGCGGCGTCGACGTGATAGCGGCGCATGAACTGCGCGACCGTGACCTCGCGCATGTCGCGATGCTCGACGCGGCCGAGCAGGTCGTAGAGCACCCCGTGGCGCAGCGCGCCTTCCGACACCTTCATCGCCTCGATGCCGAGCTCGTCGAACGCCGCCTTCATGATGGCGACGCCGCCGGGCAGCACCGGCGCGCGGTTCGGGCGCAGCCCGCCGATACGGTCGGGGTCGGCACGCTCGTGCTTGATGAGCAGCGCGCGCAGCTTCTCGAGGCCCTCGCGCGTCAGGCCTTCGTCGGCGAAGCCGTTCTCGCGCAGGATGTTCTCCATCGAGCGCGCGGTGCCCGAAGAGCCTACCGCCTCGTCCCAGCCGGCCGCGCGATAGGCGTGCAGGATGCCGGCGAGCTCCTGGCGTGCGGCGAGCTCCGCGGCCTTCATGCGCGGCTTGTCGATCCTGCCTTCGCCGAAGTACTTGAGGCTGTAGCTCAGGCAGCCCATGTAAAGCGATTCCGTGAGCTGCGGCTCGAGGCCCGTGCCGATGATGAATTCCGTCGAGCCGCCGCCGATGTCGACCACCAGGCGCCGCTGCGCCGACACGGGCAGCGAGTGCGCCACCCCGAGGTAGATCAGCCGTGCCTCCTCGCGGCCGGAGATCACCTCGATCGGGAAGCCGAGCACCGCACGCGCCTCGCGCAGGAACTGCGTGGCGTTCTTCGCCACGCGCAGCGCGTTGGTGCCCACCGCGCGCACGCGCTGGCGCGCGAAGCCGCGCAGCCGCTCGGCAAACTTGGCGAGCGCTTCGAACGCCGCCGCCTGCGTCGCGCGGTCGATGCGCTTCTCCGCGGTCAGCCCGCCGCCGAGCCGCACCACCTCGCGCACCGCGTCGAGCGGGTAGATCTGGTGCTCGACCACGCGCCCGATCTCGAGGTGGAAGCTGTTCGAGCCGAGGTCGACCGCGGCGAGCGTTTCCTGGCGTGCCATCCAGCTACCGTAGCATGTTCGTCACATTTTGCATTTTGACCGGGCGTGCAGCTTGCCCGGGTTAGAATTTTCGCGCGCCCTTCCCGGGCGGCGTCAAGCCGATGAACCGCAGAGTCCCCACGCCCGCCCAGTTCGTCAACCGCGAGCTCGGCATCCTCGCCTTCAACCGGCGCGTGCTCGCGCAGGCGGCGGACGACGCGGTGCCGCTGCTCGAGCAGCTGCGCTTCATCACCATCGTGTCCTCGAATCTCGACGAGTTCTTCGAGATCCGCATCGCGGGCCTGAAGGAGAGCATTCGCCTCGGCCTGCACGATGCGGGCCCGGACGCGCGCACCGCCGCCGAGGTGTTCGACGCGGTGAGCCGCGAAGCACACGCGCTGGTCGCCGAGCAATACAAGCTGCTGAACGAGGTCGTGCTGCCCTCGCTCGCGCGCGACGGCATCGTCTTTCCGCGCCGCGAGGAGTGGAGCGCGTCGCAGCGCCAGTGGATCCGCGATTATTTCTTCCGCGAGCTGCTGCCGGTGCTGACGCCGATCGGCCTCGATCCGGCGCATCCGTTCCCGCGCGTGCTGAACAAGAGCCTCAACTTCGCAGTCGAGCTGCAGGGCAAGGATGCCTTCGGCCGCAGCTCGCGCGCGGCGATCGTGCAGGCGCCGCGCGCGCTGCCGCGCCTGATACGGCTGCCGCAGGCGCAGGCGGGTGCCGAGTATGCATTCGTGTTCCTCTCCTCGATCCTGCACGCGCACGTCGGCGAGCTTTTCGCCGGCATGAACGTGGTCGGCTGCTACCAGTTCCGCGTGACGCGCAACTCCGACCTGTTCGTCGACGAGGAGGAGATCCAGAACCTGCATACCGCGCTGCAGGGCGAGCTGCTGCACCGCCATTTCGGCGACGCGGTGCGCCTCGAGGTGGCCGACAATTGCTCGCAGGCGATGGTCGAGTTCCTGCTGCAGCAGTTCGGCCTGCGCGACGCCGACCTTTATCGCGTCGACGGGCCGGTGAACCTCTACCGGCTGCGCGAGGTGCACGATCAGGTCGAGCGCCCGGCGCTCAAGTTCGCGCCGTTCACGCCCGCCCTGCCGCCCGGCTTGTCCTCGGATCTGTTCGAGGTGCTGAAGAAGCAGGACGTGCTGCTGCACCACCCGTTCCAGTCGTTCCTGCCGGTGATCGACTTCATCCGCACCACCGCCGAGGATCCGAGCGTCATCGCCATCAAGCAGACGGTGTATCGCACCGGCACGGATTCGGAGCTGATGGAGATCCTGATCGACGCGGCGCGCAAGGGCAAGGAAGTCACCGTGGTGGTCGAGCTGATGGCGCGCTTCGACGAGGAGGCGAACCTCAACTGGGCCGCGCGCCTCGAGGAGGTCGGCGCCCACGTGGTGTACGGCGTGGTCGGACACAAGACGCACGCCAAGATGTCGCTCATCGTGCGCCGCGAGGACAGGACGCTCAAGCGCTACGCGCATCTCTCGACCGGCAACTACCACCCGGCGACCGCGCGCCAGTACACCGACTTCGGCCTGTTCAGCGCCAACGACGAGCTGTGCGCCGATGTCGCCGAGGTGTTCCAGCAGCTCACCGGCCTCGGGCGCGCGGTGCGCCTGAAGCATGTCTGGCAATCGCCCTTCACGCTGCACCGGCGCATCGTCGCCGCGATCCGCAACGAGGCGAAGCTCGCCGCCGAAGGCAAGCCCGCGCGCATCATCGCCAAGATGAACGCGCTGCTCGAGCCGCAGATCATCGAGGAGCTCTACGCCGCCTCGGGCGCCGGCGTGAAGATCGACCTCATCGTGCGCGGCGTGTGCGCGCTGCGCCCCGGGATCGAAGGCCTGTCGGACAACATCCGCGTGCGCTCGATCGTCGGGCGCTTTCTCGAGCACTCGCGCGTCTTTTATTTCGAGAACGGCGGCGCCGAGGACGTCTACCTGGCGAGCGCCGACTGGATGGCGCGCAACTTCTTCCGGCGCATCGAGCTGTGCTTCGCGGTGCTCGACCCGACGCTGAAGAAGCGCGTGGTCCGCGAAGGCCTGCTGCCCTATCTCGAGGACAACGCGCAGGCCTGGGTCATGCACCCCGACGGCAACTACGAGCGGCTGCGCCCGCGCAAGGGCGCGAAAGGCCGCTCGGCGCAGGAGGAGCTCCTCGCCATGGTCACCACCGGGGGCGGCGAGTCGCGGCCGGCGGCGCCGCCCGTGCTGGCGAAGCCGCCGCAGCCGGCCTAGGCCCGCGCGACGCGGATCACGCCCTTCAGCTCGCGCACCACGGCAAAGGCGCGCTTTAGCTGACCGAGGTCGGTGACGTCGAAGGTGAAGCGCATGAACGCGAGCTCGTCGCGCGTTTGCGTGCGCACCGCCGTGACGTTGATGCGCTCGCGCGCGAGCGCATCGCCGATGTCGCGCAGCAACCCGCGCCGGTCGGTCGCCGTAACCGTCATGTCGACCGTATAGGTCCCGGCGCTCTGGCCCCATTCGGCGTCGATCAGCCGCTCGGGCTGGCGCTCCGCCAAGCGCTTGAGGCTCGGGCAGTCCTCGCGGTGCACCGAGACGCCCTTGCCGCGCGTGACGAAGCCGCGGATCGGATCGGGCGGCACGGGCTTGCAGCACTTCGCGAGCTGCGTCATCAGCCGGTCCACGCCGCCGACGACCAGCACCCCGCTCTTCGCCGCCGGCGGGCGCGCCTTGACCTTCGGCAGCGGCGCCGGCGCCTCGGGCGCAAAGCCCCGCACGGCCGTTTGCAGCTGGCGCAGGTTCACCTCGTCGCGCGCGACGCCGACGAATAGATCCTCGGGTTTTTTAAATCCCAGTCGGCTGGCGAGCGCTTCCAGGCTCGCCTGAGCAGCGCCTTCGCGCTTCAGTTCCTTTTCCACGACCGCGCGTCCGGCCGCCACGGTTTCTGCATGCGCCTTGGCGTTGAACCACTGCCGGATCTTCTGGCGCGCGCGCGCGCTTTTGACGAAGCCGCGCTCGAGATTGAGCCAGTCGCGCGACGGGCCGCCCGACTTCGCGGTGATGATCTCCACGCGCTGCCCACTGTGCAACGCTGTATCCAGCGGCACGATGTGTCCATCTACCTTCGCGCCGCGGCAGCGGTGCCCGAGGTCGCTGTGCAGCGCGTAGGCGAAGTCGATCGGCGTCGAGCCGGCAGGCAGATCGAGCACCTTGCCCTGCGGCGTCAGCGCGTAGACGGTGTCGTGCAGCCCGGCCTGCTTGGTCGTGCTTGCCCAGTCGGCGACCTCGTCGCGCCACGCGAGCAGCTCGCGCAGCCACGCAATCTTCTGCTCAAACGCGCTCTCACCGCGCGCGGGTCTGCTGCCCTCCTTGTAGCGCCAGTGAGCCGCGACGCCGAACTCGGCGTGCCGGTGCATCTCCTCGGTGCGGATCTGCACCTCTACGGTCTTGCCTTCCGGCCCGACCACCGCGGTGTGCAGCGACTGGTAGAGGTTGCCCTTGGGCCGCGAGATGTAGTCGTCGAACTCCTTCGGGATCGGCTGCCACAGGTTATGCACCACGCCGAGCGCGGTGTAGCAGTCCTTCACCGAGGGCACGATCACGCGCAGCGCGCGCACGTCATAGACCTGGCTGAAGTCGAGCGCCTTCGTGCGCATCTTGTTCCAGATCGAGTAGATGTGCTTCGGCCGGCCGTAGAGCTCGCCGTTCACACCCGCCGCCTCGAGCTCGCGCGTCAGCACGCCGATGGCACGGCGTATGTAGTGCTCGCGTTCCAGGCGCTTCTCGTCCAGCATGCCCGCAATGCGCTTGTAGAGGTCGGGCTCGAGGAACCGGAACGACAGGTCCTCCATCTCCCATTTCAGCTGGAACACGCCCAGCCGGTTCGCAAGCGGCGAATAGATGTCGAGGCTCTCGCGCGCGTAGACCCCGCGCTCGGCGCCCGGGTTGCGGGCGAACCACCGCAAGGTCTGCGTGCGGCTCGCAAGGCGTATCAGCACCACGCGCACGTCCTCGACCATGCCGAGGACCATCTTGCGCAGGATCTCGTTCTGCTCGACGGGGTTGCCGCGCGTCGCCAGGCGCAGCTGGTACAGCTTCTCGACGCCGGCCGCCAGGGCCGCGATTTCGTCGCCGAACTGCGCGCGCAGCTTGTCCGGCTCGACGTGCTTCGGCGCGGCGAACAGCAGCCCGGCGATGCGCCCCGGCGCGTCGAGGCCGATCGCCGCCAGGTTCCCCGCCAGGCCCAGCGCATGCGCCCAGGTCGGCTCGCCGGTCGAGAGCACCTGCCCGGCGTACGCCGGCTCGGCAAACGCGAGCGCCTGTGCGAGGCGCGCTCTGTCCGGCCCGGCGAGGCCCTCGGCGAGCGCGTCAAGTGCGCCGGCAGCGCTTTGCGGATGCAATTGCACTACGGAGACCATGCGCTATTTTACGGACCATGGGCTGGCTCACCGAGTGGCGGCGCCGCCGCGTGCTTGCCAAGCATCGCATCGGCGACGAGCTGTGGCGCGCGGCGACGGCACCGCACCGGTTTTTGCCGCGTGTGCCGAAGCTGCGCGAGCTCGCGTTGCTGTTCCTCGCCGAGAAGGAGCTGAGCGGCGCGCGCGGACTCGAGCTGACCGATGCGATGCGCGTCTCGATCGCCGCGCAGGCGTGCACGCCGATCCTCGAGCTCGGCCTCGACTGGTACCGCGGCTGGCGCGGCATCGTGGTCTACCCGGGCGACTTCCGCGTGCGCCGCCAGGAGGTCGACGAGGACGGCGTGGTGCACGAATGGGAGGACGACCTCGCGGGCGAGGCGATGCCCGGCGGCCCGGTGGTGCTCTCATGGGACGCGCTGGCGCACGACCCGGCGATCAACGTGGTGATCCACGAGTTCGCGCACAAGCTCGACATGCTGAACGGCGCGGCGGACGGCGTGCCGCCGCTGCACGTCGGCATGGACCGGCGCGCCTGGCGCGCGGCGTTCGACGAGGCGTACGAAGGTTTTTGCGACGCCGTGGACCGCGGCCGCGATACGTGGCTCGATCCCTATGCCGCGGAGCATCCGTCGGAGTTTTTCGCGGTGATCAGCGAAGCCTTCTTTTGCGAGGCGCGCGAGACGAAGCGCCGCTATCCCGACGTCTACGACCAGCTCGCGTTCTTCTATCGCCAGGACCCGGCGGGTCGATAATTAGCGCCATGGCTGCCAACCCACTACCACCGCAAACCACCGACCGCGCCGCGCGCGAGGCCTATCTGCGCACGCATGCCGCCGGCATCTATGACCGGCTGACCGAAGGCAGGCGCCGCTTCCTGCGCGTCGATGAGCTTTGCCGTCGCGCGGCGGCCGAGTTTCCGGGTCTGTTGCCAGGCGACGCCGAGCTCGCCGCCGAGGCGCCGCGCCTGCAGAAAGAGAAGCTTGGCGCCGAGATCGCCCTGGGGCTTTTCCTCTCCGCGGTGCTTGGCGATGCGGCCGCCGGCGCGCATCTGTGCCACGCGATGCTGCTGCCGCTGCCCGTGTCCCAGGCGCGGCTCGCCGAGTTCCAGCGTGCGGGCGCGCTCGACCTCGGCGGCGCGCGCGTTGAGCGTCAGGGCAAGGCCGCCGTCGTGACGATGACCAATCCGCGTTTCCTCAACGCAGAGGACGAATCGACGCTCGTGCCGCTCGAGACAGCGATCGACATCGCGCTCCTCGACCCGCAAAGCGACATCTGCGTGCTGCGCGGCGGCGTGGTGGATCACCCGCGTTACGCGGGGAAAAGGCTCTTCGGCGCCGGCATCAACCTCACGCACCTCTACCAGGGGAAGATCCGCTACCTCTGGTACATCCTGCGCGACCTCGGTCTGGTCAACAAAATCTACCGTGGCGTTGCGCTCCCCGACGTGCCGCCGGAGGTCGATTGCCGCGAGAAGCTCTGGATCGGCGCGATCGAGGGCTTCGCCATCGGCGGCCACTGTCAGACCGTGCTGACGCTCGACTATGTGCTGGCGGCCGCAGATGCGTAC
>DASQIG010000020.1:0-4942 GCA_035631735.1 Burkholderiales bacterium
ACCGCGGTCAGCATCCCCGGCAGCTTCACATCCTGCGTGAAGATCGCGCTGCCGGTCGATTTCGCGTGCGCATCGGTGCGCGTCGGCGCTGCCTTGCCGATATAGACGAAGTCCTTCGGGTCCTTGAGCGGCACATCGACCGGCACGACCTGCGTCGCCGCAGCGGCCGCCAGGTCGCCGAACTTGGCGCGCTTCTTCGACTTGCGGTGCTCGAGCACGCCTTTCGACACCGTAATTTCACTTGCGGGCACGCGCCAGCGCTCGGCCGCCGCGCCGACGAGCATCGCGCGCGCGGTTGCGCCCGCCTTGCGCAACTGCTCGTAGGAATTCGCGAGCGCGGTGCTGCCGCCGGTGCCCTGCGCTTCGCCCCAGAAAAGGTTGTTGTAGCGCTTCGCGTCCGCAGGCGCGCCTTCGACGCGCATCTGCGACCAGTCCGCATCCAGCTCTTCGGCCACCAGCGTCGGCAGCCCGGTGTACGTGCCCTGGCCCATCTCGAGGTGCTTCACGATCACGGTGACGGTGTTGTCCGTGCTGATGCGCACGAACGCATTGGGCTCGAGCGCCGCGGCGGCGGGCGCTTGCGCAATCGCATCCGGCAATGCGACGGCGAGCACGAGTGCGCCGCTCGCCTTGAAGAAGTCGCGCCGGCTCGCGTTCTCGATCATGCGAGCCCCTTGGCCGCGCGCTTGATCGCCGCGCGGATGCGAGGATAGGTGGCGCAGCGGCAGATGTTGCCGGACATCGCGGCATCGATCTGCGCGTCGCTCGGCTCCTTGTTGGAGCTCAGCAGCGCGCTGGCGCTCATGATCTGCCCCGACTGGCAATAGCCGCACTGCGGCACGTTCTCCGCCACCCACGCTTCCTGCACTACGCGGCCGGTCTTGTAGTGACCGATGCCTTCGATCGTGGTGATGCGCCGGCCGGTGACCGCCGCGAGCGGTGTCACACAGCTGCGCGTCGGCTTGCCGTCGACATGCACCGTGCAGGCGCCGCAGAGCGCCATGCCGCAGCCGAACTTGGTGCCGGTGAGCTCGAGAAAGTCGCGCAGCACCCAAAGGAGCGGTGTTTCGGGATCGGCATCGACCGTCATCGGCTTGCCGTTGACGCTAAGCGGGGTCATGCGGGTGTTTCCTGTGGAGTTGAAGCGGTGATCCGAACTCTACTCCTTCACGGCTCGGCAAAACGCAGCGGCGGATATTCGCGGGTGTACTGCGGGCCGGCGATGAACCCCTTCGGGTCGTATTTCCAGAATTGGCTGACGTCTCTGTAAGTGGCGACCGTGAGGTTCACGAGCTCGCCGTTTCTGCGCTCGACCTTGCGGATATAGACGTTGAGGATCGGCTTGCCGTATTCGTCCAGACGCAGCGGCCCCATCGGGCTGTGGTCGAGCTGCACCTCGTGCAGCGCTCTCACGAACGCGGCCTTGTCCTCGAACTTGCCGTTGACGAGTTTCATCGCCTGTTCGATCCACAGCCCGGAGGTGTAGGTCGCCGCCGTGTAGAAGCCCGGCGTCGCGTTGTATTCCTTGCGGATGGCGGCGACGAAGCGCTGATTGTCGGGCGTGTCGTGGTCCACTGCGTACCAGCTCGCCGTATACACGCCGAGCGCCTCCTCGCCCATGTTCTTGAGGATCCCCTCGTCGGTGAGCGTCGGATTACCGAACACCGCCGGCTTGAGCCCGTACTCCCGGTAGGCGCGCAGGAAGCGCAGCGGATTCGAGCCGGCGAAGCCGGCGTAGACACCGTCGACATTGCTCTTGAGCTGCCCGATGAACGAGCCGTAGTCGGGCGCGTTGAGCGGCGGCCAGAGCTTCTGCACGATGCGGCCGCCTGCGTCCTCGAAGGCCTTCTGGAAGCCCGCGGCACCTTCGTGACCGTAGGTGAAGTCGTCGGCGATCATCGCCATGCGCTTGATGCCGAGCTTGGTCGCCGCGTAGTCGCCAAGCGGGTACATGGCCTGCGCAGCAGTGCCGTAGGTGTGGATCACGTAATCGCTCTGCTTGCGCTGCGCCAGGTCGTTCTGCGCTGCGGACATCGGCGGCAACAGCGGCACCTTGGCCTGCAGCACGTACTCGTCGAGCGCGAGCGCCTCGAAGGTCGCCAGCGGCCCGACCAGGATGTGCACCTTCTCGCGCTCCACCAGCTCCTGCGCCTTGGTCTTCGCCTGCGCCGGCTGCCCGGCAGTGTCGGCGAAAAAGATCTGCACCTTGCGCCCGGCGAGCGCGTTGTTGCGCTCCTTCAGAAAGAGATTGATACCTTCCTCCATCTGCCGCCCGCCGGCGGCGAGCGGGCCGGTACGCACGGTGAGAAAGCCGATGCGCAGCGGCGCCTCCTGTGCCGCTGCTACCGTTGCGAGCAATGCGCCGACGAGCGCGGCGATCATGGTCTTCATGCGGATCCTCTTTCACGCAGCATAACAGTGGTTCACGGCGACGGCGGCTCCGCCGGCTTGAGCGCATGGGCGCCGACGCCCAGGAGCCGCACCGGCCGCGCTCCCGCCTCGGTGCGCTCGAGGAGCATCTGCGCGCGGTTCACCAGATCCGGCCGCGAGTCGGTGAAGTACTCGGTCGTGTGGCTGCGCGTCACGGTCGCGAAGTTGTCGTAACGCACCTTGATCGTGACGGTGCGCGCGCGCAGCCCCTTCCGCTTCAGGTCGCCGGCCACCTCCTCGGCGAGGAGCTGGATCTGCTGGTTGATCTCGCGCAGGTCGGTCAAATCCTGCGCGTAGGTCGTCTCGCAAGAGACCGACTTGGTCTCCCGGTTCGGCTCGACCGGCCGGGAATCGCGCCCATGCGAAAGCTCGACCAGCCAATCGGCCAGGCTGCCCACGGTTTTTGCCAGCACGTCGCGATCCGCCGTGCGGATGTCCACCAGGCGCTCGATGCCGATGGCGCGCAGCTTCTTGGCCGTGACCGGCCCCACGCCCCAGAGCGCCTCCACCGGCAGCTTCTGCAGAAAGGCTTCGACCCGCTCCGGCGCGATCACCGTCAGCCCATCGGGCTTCTGCCAGCCGGAGGCGATCTTCGCCAGGAACTTGTTCGGGGCGACGCCGGCGGAGGCGGTGAGCTGCAGCTCGCGCCGGATGGTGTCCTTTATGCGCTGCGCGACGTTCATCGCGAGCGGCTCGCCCCAGAGGTTCTCGGTGACGTCGAGATACGCTTCATCGAGCGACAGCGGCTCGACGAGCTCCGTCGCCGAATGCAGGATCTGCATCACCTTCTGCGACGCGTCCCGGTAGCGCGCGAAATCGGGCGGCACGATGAGGAGCTCGGGGCAAAGGCGCACCGCGCGCGCCATCGGCAGCGCCGAGCGCACGCCGAACTTGCGCGCCTCGTAGCTCGCGGCGGCCACTACACCGCGCGACTCGGGCGAGCCGCCGACGGCGAGCGGCTTGCCGCGCAGCTCGGGGTTGTCGCGCTGCTCGACGGACGCGTAGAACGCGTCCATGTCGATGTGGATGATGCGCCGCGGCTCGTCAGCCAAGCTTGGCGGTGAGGCTCCTCAGGCGGCCGGCGAGCGAGGTCAGCATCGTGTCGGCGAACTCCGGGCTCGTTCGTACGAGCGCGAGGAACGCGCTGCGGCTGATCGGCTGCAGCGACGAGTCGATCTCCGCCGTCGCATCGGCGATGCGCAGCGCCGCCGGGTCGATCAGCGCCACCTCGCCGAACACGCCGCCCGGACCGAGGCGCTCGACGATGCGGCCGGCGATCGAGATGCGCACGCGGCCCTCCACCAACGCATACATGCGCATGCCCTTCTGGCCCTCGGCGACGATCGTCGCGCCCTCCTGGTAGAACACCGGCGGGTCGTCGGCGAGCCCCTGCACCAGCCCGGCGAGCACTTTCGGCGCGAAGGCCGCGGACTCCTCGAGCTCGGCCTCGCCGGAGAGCGCGCTCTCCTGCTTCAACTCCGCAATGCGCGCGCGCAGCCGGCGGATCATCACGCTCATCAGCATCACGGCGAACTCGGGCGTCTTGCGCAACCCGGCCTGGAATTCGCGCTCGTCAAGCGCAATGACCCGGCAGGCCGTCTTCGCCACTGCCGTGGCGCTGCGCGGCGCGCGCGAAATCACCGCCATCTCGCCGAAGATCTCGCCCGGCCGCACGCTGCCGATCGGCCGTTTGCCGGCGACCAGGCCGACTTCGCCGCGCAGCAGGTAATAGACCTTGTTCCGGCGCACGAGCGGGATCTCGCGCTCGTTCTCATCGAAGATCTTTTCGCCTTCGGCGATGACCTCGGGCCGGCCGGCGGCCTTGAAGAACTGCAGCGCGATTGCCGGATCGTAGGTGGCGACTGGCGCGTCCATGGTGGCTCCCCCGGGCGCTAAGATGCCACGAAACGGCGCGAGGAGGCACCATGCAGGGAAAGATCGGCCTCGAAGAGCATTTCGCAATCCGGGAAACGCTGCAGGATTCAAAGGGCTTCCTCGCCGATGCGACCTGGCCGGAGCTCGAGTCGCGCCTCCTCGACATCCAGGAGCGGCGCCTCGCCGAGATGGACCGGCACGGCATGCAGATGATGATCCTGTCGCTGAATGCGCCGGCAATCCAGGCCATCGCCGACCCCAGGAAAGCGCTGGACCTCACCCGCCGCGCGAATGATTTTCTGGCGGCCGAAGTCGCAAAGCGACCGGGCCGGTTCCAGGCGCTCGCCGCGCTTGCGATGCAGGACCCGGACGGCGCAACGCGCGAGCTCGCGCGTTGCGTGAAGGAGCTCGGCTTTCGCGGGGCCCTCGTGAACGGCTTCTCGCAGGTCGGCGACCCGGACTCGATGGTGTATCTCGACGATGCGCGCTACCGCGGCTTCTGGGCCGAGTGCGAGCGGCTCGACGTGCCGTTCTATCTGCACCCGCGCAACCCGCTGCCGTCGGCCTCGCAGATCTACCAGGGCCATCCCTGGCTCCTCGGGCCGACGTGGGCGTTTGCCCAGGAAACGGCAGTGCA
>DASQIG010000021.1:0-12812 GCA_035631735.1 Burkholderiales bacterium
GCGCGAAGCCGGCGCCATCGTCGAGCACGTCTTCGTCAACTTCTACTACGACATCTTCCCGGAGGCGAAGCAGACGCTCGCCGATCTCAATGTGCGCCTGCATTACCTCGCCACGTGGTGGGACGTGCTGGCGGTCGTCAGGAAGGACCGCTACCTCGAGTCCGCGCAGCTCGCCGAGGTGGAGCGCTTCCTCCACGAGCCGGCGAAATGGTCGGCCGCGCATGGCGGCGTGTCGGCTTTTCCCGCCGGTTGAGAGTAATAACGCTCAACGTCAACGGCGTCCGCTCGGCGGCAAAGAAGGGGCTCTTCCGCTGGCTCGCCGCGCAGCAGCCGGACGTCGTCTGCCTCCAGGAGCTGAAGTGCCACGAGGCCGACCTCGACGCCAAGCTGCACGGCCTCGAGCGCTACGAGAGCTGCCATGCCTTCGCCCGAAAGAAGGGCTACAGCGGCGTGGCGCTCTACAGCCGAAAGCCACCTGATGAAGTGAAGCGCGGCTTCGCCAGCCGCGAGTTCGACGCCGAAGGCCGCTATCTCGAGGCGCGCTTCGGAAAGCTCTGGGTCGTCTCGGTTTACCTCCCTTCCGGCTCGGCCGGCCCGCATCGCCAGGCGTCGAAGTTCCGCTTTCTCAAGCGCTTTCTCCTGCACCTGAAGCGGCTGCGCGAGCGCAAGCAGGAAATCATCCTGTGCGGCGACTGGAACATCGCCCACCAGGAGATCGATCTGCGCAACTGGCGCGCGAACCAGAAGAACTCCGGCTTCCTGCCCGAGGAGCGCGCCTGGCTCACGCGCGTATTCGACGAGATCGGCTTTGTCGACGTCTTCCGGCGGCTGAACGACAAGCCCGACCAGTACACCTGGTGGTCGAACCGCGGCCAGGCCTGGGCCAGCAATGTCGGCTGGCGCCTCGACTACCAGATCGCCACGCCGGGGATCGCAGCTGCAGCGGTCCGTGAGTCGATCTACAAGCGCCGGCGCTTCTCCGATCACGCGCCGCTCACGATCGACTATGACCACGCGCTCTGAGCGCATCGACTGGCGCTCGAGCCTGCCGGCGGGCGTGCGGCCCTACTTCGAGGCCGCGCCGCTCGCGGCGCTGTTTCTCGGCATCTCCTCCGGCTTCGCCTTCTCGATGATCGGCGCCACGCTCACCACGCGCCTCGCGCAGCACGGCATCAACAAGAGCGCGGTGACCGCCTTCGCGCTTACCTTCCTCGCCTACAACTTCAAGTTCCTCTGGGCGCCGCTCGTCGACAACCTGCGCCTGCCGCTCATCGGACGCTACGGCCAGCGCCGCAGCTGGCTGTGGGCGGTCGGCGTGCTGGTCATGGCGACAGTGGCGCTTCTCGGGTTTGCCGACCCGGGCAGCGCGCTCTACGCCGTGGCGGCAGCGGCCGTTGCGGTGGGCATCGCGGGCGCGACGTTCGACATCATCATCGATGCGTACCGCATCGAGCTGCTCGCGCCGCGCCAGCTCGGCGTCGGCTCCGGCATGTCGCAGTACGGCTGGCGCATCGGCGCCGCCGCGGCCGGCGCACTGGCGCTGGTGCTTGCGCAGCGCGTGGGCTGGACCGCTGCCTACATCGCCTGCGCCGCGTTCGCCCTGCCGGCGATGCTGGCCGCGCTCTTCATGGGCGAGCCCGAGCGCCATCGGCAGCCTGCCCGCTCGCACGGCGCGCTCGAGGCGATCGTCGCCTACTTCAGTCCGCTGGTGGAATTCGTCGAGCGCCAGGGCGCGGTCGTCGTCCTCGCCTTCGTGCTGGTGCACAAGATCGGCGACACGCTGGCGAACCTGACGCTGCGCCTGCTGTTCGCAGACCTCGGGTTCACCAACGACGAGATTGCGTTCTACGACGTCGGCGTCGGCTTCGTGGCGCTCCTCGTCGGCATCTTCATCGGCGGCATCGCGTATGCGCGCCTGGGCATGAAGCGCTCGGTGCTGATCAGCCTGGTGCTGATGGCGGTGTCGAATTTGAGCTTTGCCGCGCTTGCCGCCGCGGGTCACACTAATCTCGGCATGGCGGCGGCGATCGGCTTCGAGAACTTCGCGAGCGGCATGGGCGGCGTCACGGTGGTCGCGTATCTCTCGGCGCTCTGCAACCTGCGCTTCACCGCGACGCAATACGCGCTGCTCTCGGCGCTCGCCAGCATCGCCGGGCGCTTCATTACCGGCACGGCGGTCGGTGCGCTGATCGACTCGATCGGCTACGTCAACTTCTACGTGCTGACCACGATCATCGCGCTGCCGGGCGTCGCTCTGTTCTGGTACATGATGCGCTCCGGGCTCGCCGATCTCTCGCTCGGCTCGGCCGGCAAGGAGGCCGCCTAGCGCTTCTTGCGCAGAAGTTCCGCGAGCAGCGAGCGATGGCAGCGCGCTTCGTGCGCGCAGTAGCAGCCGATCGAAATATTCGCCCGCTTCGACAGCGCCGCGAGCAGCTCGATGAGCCGCTGTGCGCGTGGATCGCGCATCTCGCGGTGATAGTTGCGCGCGTATTTTCGCCACCGGGCGTCTGTCCAGGGCTGCGACAGCGCCCAGCTCACCCACTTCTCGCTCGGTGCGAGCTCGGGCAACCACACGTCGTAGTAGCCGCGGCGTACGTAGTCCGATTTGCGCACGCCGCGCGGCGGCCGGCGTACCACGCCGATGCGCAAACCTTCGCCGGGCCGTCGCGCTGTGCCTAGCCGTACTACGCGGATCGCCAAGCCGTCTTCCGTGCTCTGACGATGTACTGCGCGCCAAGGGCGAGCTTGCGGATCATGCGCCCCTCACGCCGCGCGCGACCGCGAACGCCCACACGCAAAGACCGCCGGCAACGACGAGGCCGATGACCGATATCCACAGCGGCACCACTTCGGCGCCGATCTGGACCGGCCAGCCGTAGACGAGCCGCAGCAAATGGGCGAGCGCCACCGCACCAAACACCACTCCTGAAACCACGAGATAGGCTCTCATCAGTCGCTCTTTGGCACTCCGCGCCACAGGGTGTAGCACATATACATTACAACCGCCGCATTCAGGAGAAGCGCGCCCACTTTTATCCACGTCACACTGCGCGTGAGCTCGTAGATTTCGACGGGTACGTAGATGCCGCCGCTCAGCGCGGCGAGCCACTGCGCCCAGCGGCGCTGGAACCACAGGCCGTAGGCCTCGGCCAGGCGCAGCACCGCGTACGTCATGGCGAGCGCTGCGAGCCCCCAGAGCTGCGCATCGGTCATGTTCGCCGCGAGCTGGAGAAAGATTTGCGGGAATTTCTTCGCCGCGTTGAGATGCAGCCGGTCGATCAGCGCTTCCGCGGCGTGCTCGACATCGCGATGCACCAGCCGCGCGAGCCCGAAGCCCGCGACGAGGACGATCGCGCCCTTGAGGGCTTCAAAGATCGCGACGGCGCGCAGGCCGGCGCGTTCAGCGGTGCGTCGGGTCGACGAAAGCGTAAAGCACCGAATCGATGAGCCGGCCGTCCTTGGAAACGCTCGCCCTTAGCACGGCTTCGCGCGCAAGCGCTCCATCGCGCAAGGCACCACGGCCTTCACCACCGCGGTCATGATGCCACGACCCCAGAGCGGCTCCGCGAGCCAGTAGCCGAACTGCGCCGACCGCTTGTACACGCCTTCGCCGAGCATGCAGCCGACGCCACCGACGGCTGCGCCCGCCACTTCGATCGCCCAGTGCGTGGGCTCCGCCATGCCCTCGAGCAGCGCAAACCAACTATCGGCGTCGCTGCCGGTGTAAGGATGCGGAAAGCGGTGCATGAGATTGCGCCAGACATTGCGATTGTTCGCGCAGCGCAGCAGGGACGGCTTGCGAGGCGCAACGCCTATCCGGCCGTACAGCGGTACACGGCGAGGCTGCCGAGCAGATTGGGCAGCCAGGTGACGGGCTTGCCCTGGTGCAGCACGAGCCGCTCGCGGATGCGTATGCCGAGGCGCCGGCAAAGGTCCTCGAAGTCCATCGTGGTGCAGTGATGCACGTTCGGCGTCTCGTACCACTCGTAGGGCAGCGTCGCCGACACCGGCATGCGGCCGAGCAGCACCTGGAGCCGCGCGTTCCAGTGGCCGAAGTTCGGGAAGCTGACGATCACCTCGCGGCCCACGCGCAGCATCTCGCGCATCAGGAACTCGGTGCGGTGAATTGTCTGCAGCGTCTCGGAGAGGATCACGCAGTCGAAGGTATGGTCGCCGAAGAGCGAAAGCCCGCTTTCGAGATCGACCTGCAGCACGTTGACGTCGTTCTCGACGCACTCGAGCACCGCGGCGTCGTCGATCTCCACGCCGTAGCCGGGCGCCTGGCGCTCATTCCACAGCGTGCGCAGGAGCGAGCCGTCGCCGCAGCCAAGATCCAGCACCCGCGCCTGCGGCGCGACCCATTGCGCGATGGCGGCGAGATCAGCTCTCACAGCTCGATGTTTCCGAAGTACGCGCGCAGCGCGCTGTGGTAGCGCGGGTCCTCGAGCAGGAACGCGTCGTGGCCGCCCGGCGCGTCGATCTCGAGGTACGACACGATGCGCCGGTTGTCGAGCAGTGCGCGCACGATGTCGCGCGAGCGCGGCGGCGGGAAGCGCCAGTCGGACTTGAACGACGCCACCAGGAATGCAGCCTTCGCTCTCGCCAGCGCGGCCGACAGGTTGCCGCCGTATTCCGCGGCGGGATCGAAGTAGTCGAGCGCCTTGGTGATGCGCAGATAGGTGTTCGCGTCGAAGTAGGTCGAGAACTTGTCGCCCTGGTAGCGCAGATACGACTCCACCTCGAAGTCGACGTCGAAGTCGAAGCCCGGCGCGCCGCGACGCAGCAGCCGGCCGAATTTCTCGGCCATGGCTTCGCCCGACAGGTAGGTGATGTGGCCGATCATGCGCGCGATGCGCAGCCCCCGCACCGGCACGACGCCCTTGTCGTAGTAATGCCCGCCGTGGAAATCCGGATCGGTCATGATCGCCTGGCGCGCGACCTCGTTGAAGGCGATGTTCTGCGGCGTGAGCCGCGGCGCCGCGGCGATGACGATCGAGTGGCGGATGCGCTCCGGGTACGAGAGCGTCCACTGCAGCGCCTGCATCGCGCCGAGCGAGCCGCCGATCACGGCGGCGAAGCGCTCGATGCCGAGGTGATCGGCAAGGCGCGCCTGCGCTTCCACCCAGTCCTCTACCGTCACCACGGGGAAATCGGCCCCCCACGGCTTGCCGGTCGCGGGATTGACCGACGCCGGGCCGGTCGAGCCGAAGCACGAGCCGATGTAATTCGAGCCGACCACGAAGAAGCGCCGCGGGTCGAGCGGCTTTCCCGGGCCGACGAGGTTGTCCCACCAGCCGATATTGTCCGGCTGGTCGGCGTAGTACCCGGCGACGTGGTGCGAGGCGTTCAGCGCATGGCATACCAGCACCGCGTTGCTGCGCGCGGCGTTCAGCTCGCCGTAGGTCTCGTAGGCGATCTCGAACGCAGGCAGCGTCGCGCCGCCTTTCAGGCGCAGCGGCTCGCTGAACTGGGCCTTCTCGGCATGTACCGCGCCAACGGAAGAGGGATCGTGAGGAGCGTTCATGTCTGTTTAGCGGTATTTGTTAGGCGCCCGCAAGCTGACTCAAATCGGCGCGCGCGAAATTATAACTACGAGATGTCCCCGCTCGGCGGCACCGCGGCGGCGCCGCTCGCGATCAGCCGCTCGATCTGGTCCGCGCGGTAGCCCGCCTCGCGCAGCACTTCGCGCGTGTGCTCGCCAAGCCGCGGCGCATGCCGGCGGTACTCGGGCCGCGATTCCGACCATTCGGAGGGCACGGCCATCGAGCGGATGCGGCCTTCGCTCGGATGCTCGACCATGCGGAAATAGCCGATGGCGGCGAGGTGCGGGTCGGCGACGATGTCCGCGAGGCTGTTCATGCGCTGCACCGGGATGTCCGCCGCCTCCAGGGCCTCGATCCATTCTGCGGTGGTGCGCTTCTTCATCTCGCCGGCGACGAAGGCATACGCAGCATCGTAGTGCCGGCTTCGCACCTCCTGCGTCGCGAAGCGGGGATCGGCCGCCATTTCCGGACGCCCGATCACCTTGAAGTAAGCCGCCCACTGCTTGTCGTTATAGATGAGCGCGCAGACATAGCCGTCCTTCGTCGGGTAGGGACGGCGGTCGGGCGCGAGCATGCGCGCGTAGCCGGGCTCGCCCTGCTGCGGCTCGTAGGTATAGCCGCCGAGGTGCTCGCCGAGCACGATCTGCAGCAGGTGCTCGAACATCGGTACATCGACGCGCTGGCCCTTGCCGGTTTTCTCACGGTGATAGAGCGCCGCGCTCGCCGCGCTCGCCACCTGCTGGCCGACCGAGCGGTCCGCAACGATGATCGGCGCGTAGCGCGGCGTCTCCGCGCCCTGCACTTTGAGGAGCTCCGGAATCCCGGCTGCGCCCTGGATCAGATCGTCGTAGGCCGCCTTGGCGGCATAGGGGCCGCGCTGGCTGTAGCCGAAGCAACCGACGTAGATGATGCGCGGGTTCACCGCGCGCACGTCCGCGTACGCCAGCTTGAGCCGCGCCATCGCCTGCGGCCGGATGTTGTAGACCAGAACGTCGGCCCGCTTCGCGAGCGCGAGGCACGCGTCGTGCGCCGCCGCCTGCTTGAGGTCGAGCACGATCGAGCGCTTGTTGCGGTTTGCATTGAGGAAGATGTGCCCCATGCCGGGATTGCGAAACGGCCAGGCGTAGCGCATCACGTCCCCGCCGGGCGGCTCGACCTTCACGACATCGGCGCCGAAGTCGGCCAGGATCTGCGTCGCATAAGGCCCCATCACCACGGTGGTGAGGTCCAGCACCCGCACGCCGCTGAGCGGACCGCTCATGCGTCGATCACCATCTCGAGCAGCGCATAGGAAAGCGTCTTGCCGTGCGGGTCGATGGCGAGCGAGGTGGTGACGCCGGTGTCGAGCGCGCGCTCGCAGACGAACTGCAGCGCGTGCAGGTTCGGCACCTCGTAGCGGCGTACCTCGCCTTGAACCAGATGGCCGAGGTGGCGCTTCACCGTTGCGGCGGTGACTCGCTCGCGCAGCAATGGATAGTCTTCCTGCCGGTAGCAGATGAGCGCGAGAGTCAGGGTGTCGCCCTTGTCGCCCGCGCGCGCGTGCGCGAGCTCATGCAGCTTGCGTTTCACGGTCCTCCTGGAGCAGCGTGACCTGCGGGCGAACCCGCGAGCGCTCGAGAAGGAGCGACACCACGCCGATGCGCTCCTGCGCATAGCGGCGCACGCCGCCGCCGCCCGCCGGGCCGTTGATCCACAGCGCTTCGACCTCCGCCCCGATCCGCTCGGCGAGCTCGCGCGTCGCCGAGCGTGCGGCGACGCGCAGGCGCACCTCGTACGGCGCGTGCGCATGGCCGAAATCGCTCCGATGCGCGCTATCGACGCCGATCAGGTCGATGCGCAGGTCCGGCAGGTCGTCGCGCAGGCGCTCGCGCACGATCTCGCCGGCGAGGCGGGCTCGCTCCACCGCCTTGGCGCCGGCATAGGAGATCTCGCCTTCGCCGACGAAGCCCGCGCGGTATCCGACGCTCACCTTGTACGTCGGCGTGCGCGCCCGGCCGCCGGCGCCGCTGATCGCGACACGGTCCGCGCCCGTTTCGCGCAGCGAGACGCTGGTGAAGTCGGCGACCACGTCGGGCGTGATGTAGCCGCCCGGATCGGTCACTTCGTAGAGCAGCTGCTCCTTCACCGTGCGCAGCGTGATGGCGCCGCCCGTGCCCGCGACCTTGCCGAGCACGCCATTGCCGTCGGCGTCCACATCGCACCACGGGAAGCCGAGCTGCGCGAGATTGGGCACCTCCTTCAGGCCCGGCTCGGCGAAGTAGCCGCCGGTCACCTGCCCCGCGCACTCGAGCAGGTGGCCGAGCGCGGTAGCGCGGCCGAGCCGCTCCCAGTCGTCGAGCTTCCAGCGGAATGCATGCGCCAAGGGCGCGACGAAGAGCGAGGGATCGGCGACGCGGCCGGTGATGACCACGTCGGCCCCGGTGGCGAGCGCGGGCAGCATCTGCTCGGCGCCGAAGTAGGCATTCGCCGAGACCAGCGCCCCGTACTCCGACAGCGGCGCGCCGCGCGCTTCGATCGTGCGCATCGTGGGTTCGAGCTGGGCCAGCACATCGTCGCCGCTCAGCGCCGCCACCTTGATGCGCAGGCCGGCCTGCCTGGCGAGCGACATCGCCTTGCGAGCGGCGCCCAGCGGGTCCGCGGCGCCCATGTTGGTGACGATGCGAAAGCCGTGGCGCACCGCGAGCGGCAGCAGCGCGCGCAGGCGTGTCTCGAGCAGCGGGTCGAAGCCCGCGGCCGGATCGGCGAGCTTGCGCAGCTGCGCCGCCGCGATCGTGCGCTCCGCGAGGCATTCGAGGACCAGGTAGTCGAGCTCGCCTTGCGCCGCGAGGATCACCGCGGGCTCCAGGCGATCGCCCTGGAAGCCGCTGCCCGCGCCGAGGCGAATCTTATTCAGGCTCGATCCCCGCCAGCTTGACGAGCTTCGCCCAGTGCGACACCTCGGCCTGGATGAACTTGCCAAGCTCGGCGGGCCCGAGCGGCGCGACGTCCGTGCCGACCAGCGCGAACTTTTCCTTCACCGCTGGCTTGGCGAGCGCCTTCATGTTCACCTCGTGAAGCTGCTGCACGATCGGCGCCGGCAGTTTCGCCGGCCCGACCAGCGCGAACCAGGCGATGATCTCGTAGCCCGCCAGCTCCTGCGCGATCGCCGGCAGGCCGGGCGCGAGCGAGCTGCGCTTGGCGGAGGTGACGGCGAGCCCGCGGAGCTTGCCGCCCTTGGCCTGCGCGAGCGCGTTCGCCATGTCGACGAAGGTGAATTGCAGCGAGCCGCCCATGGTGTCGGTGACGGCCTGCGGAATCCCCTTGTAAGGCACTTCCACGAAGTCGAGCTTGCCGAGCTGCTTCAGCATCGCCAGCGACACCTGCGAGCCCGAGGAGCCGTAGCCGGCGGAGAGCTTGCCCGGCTGCGAGCGCACCTGGGCGAGAAACTCCTTCAGGCTCCTCGCCGGGAATTGCGGCGCCACCATCAGCATGAATGCCGTGGTGCCGTAGCGCGTGATCGGCGTGAAGTCCTTGACCGGGTCGTACGTGAGCTTCTTGAACAGGCTCGGATTGGCCGCATGCGGCGTATTCGTCGTCAGCATCAGCGTGTAGCCGTCGGGCGCGGCTTTCGCGACTTCGGCAGCGGCGATCGCGCCCTGGGCGCCGGCCTTGTTCTCCACCACGAAGGGCTGCTTGAGCGCCGCCTGCAGTTCGGCGCCGACGAGGCGCGCGACCTGGTCGGTGGCGCTGCCGGCGGGGAACGGCACGATCAGCTTGACCGGGTGCGACGGGTAGCTCTGCGCCGCCGCCGCCGATGAAAGCAGCGCGGCGAGCAATGCGATGATGCGCATTCGGGGCCTCCTCAGGAGTTGAGCTGCGCGAGGAGCTCGCGCGTCTTCGCGGGATCGGTGTTGCGCAGCACGCGCTGCGCCGCCGCCTGCACCTCGCTCAGGCTGGTGCGCAGGATGCGCTCCTTGATCGGCAGGAGCTGTGACGGGTGCATGGAAAAGTTGCGCAGGCCGAGGCCGAGCAGCAGGCGCGTGAGCTGCAGGTCGCCCGCCATCTCGCCGCACACCGCGATCGGCATGCCGCCGCGCGTGGCGGTCTGGATCGTATTGGCGACCAGCGTGAGCACCGCGGGGTGCAGCGGATCGTAGAGGTGCGCCACCGCGTCGTCGGTGCGGTCGATGGCGAGCGTGTACTGGATCAGGTCGTTCGTGCCGATCGAGAGGAAATGCAGCCGCCGCATGAACATCGGCAGCGCGAGCGCCGCCGCCGGGATCTCGATCATGCCGCCGAGCTGGATCGCGCGGTCGTAGGGCTGGTCGCGCTCCTCGAGCTGCGCTTTCGCCTGGTTGATGAGCGTGAGCGTCTGGTCGATCTCGTGCGCGTGCGCCAGCATCGGCAAGAGGATTCTCACCGTGCCGTAGTGCGAGGCGCGCAGGATCGCGCGCAGCTGCGTGAGGAACATCTGCGGCTCGGCGAGGCAGAAGCGGATCGCGCGCAGGCCCATGGCGGGATTGGGCATGACGTGCGAGCCGTCGCCGCCGTTCATTGCCTTGTCGGCGCCGACGTCCAGGGTGCGCAGCACGACGGGCTTGCCTTGCATGCCTTCCGCGACCTGCCGGTAGGCCTCGAACTGCTCCTCCTCGCTCGGCAGGTCCTTGCGGTTGAGGAACATGAACTCCGTGCGGAACAGGCCGACGCCTTCGGCGCCGGCTTCGAGGACCTCGGCCATGTCCTGCGGCAGCTCGATGTTGGCGTAGAGCTCGATCGGCGTGCCGTCCTGGGTCGTGGCGCGCGTCTTCTTCAGGCGCTTCAGGCGCTGGCGCTCGGCCTTGAGCTCGGCCTGGCGCTCGCGGTACTCGGCGAGCACGATGGCGTCCGGGTTTACGACCAGCAGGCCGCGCTCGCCGTCGACGATCAGGAGCTCGCCTTCGTTGATCGTCTGGAAGGCGTGGTGCAGGCCGACGATCGCCGGGATCGCAAGCGAGCGCGCGACGATCGCCGTGTGCGAGGTGACGCCGCCGACATCCGTGACGAAGCCGCCGAAGCGATGGCGCTTGAAGAGGATCATGTCGGCGGGCGAGAGGTCGTGCGCCACCACGATCAGCTTCTGCTCTTCCGACACCGCCGGCTCGGCGAGCGCCTGGCCGCCCATCAGGAGCTTGAGCACCCTTTCCACCGCGTGCTGCACATCCGCCTTGCGCTCGCGCAGATACGGATCGTCGATCTCGTCGAAGCGCTCCACCAGCCGTTCCATCTGCTGCACCAGCGCCCACTCGGCATTGGCGCGGCGGCTGCGGATCAGCTCGCGGGGCACCACCGCCAGCGCGGAGTCGTTGAGGATCATGCGGTGCAGGTCGAGGAATGCTTCGAGCTCCTTCGGCGCATCCGGCGCAATGTGGGCTTTCAGCGCCTGCAGCTCCGCCTGTGCCGCCTGCATGGCGCGATCGAAGCGCGCCAGCTCGGCATCGACTGCCTCGGGCGCTATCTCGTAATGCGCGACTTCCAGCCGTGCGGTCGCTACCAGGTGGGCGTAGCCGACGGTGATGCCGCCCGAGACCGCGTAGCCGTGCAGGACGAAGTTCATTCGCCCTCTCCGAAGCGCTCGGCGATCAGCTGGGTCAGCGCGGCGAGCGCCGCCTGTGCGTCCGCGCCTTGCGCCTCGATGGTGACGGTCGAGCCCTTGCCCGCCGCGAGCATCATCACGCCCATGATGCTTTTCGCGTTCACGCGGCGGCCGGCGCGCGAGAGCCAGATGTCGCTCTGGAAGCCGGTCGCGATGTGCGTCAGCTTGGCGGCGGCGCGCGCATGCAGGCCGAGCTTGTTCACGATGGGCGCCTCCACGCTAGGCATCGAGGCAGCGGTCGGAGTTCATGTGCACGACGCCCTCCGCGCCGCCGGAAAGTGCGCGTTGCACCGCGCCGGCGAGCGAGCCATTGCGGCCGGTGAGTACCCTCAGCAGCATCGGCAGCGACACGCCGGACACGCCTTCGACGTGCCCGTCGTCGAGCAGGCGCGAGGCGACGTTGCCGGGCGTGGCGCCGAAGATGTCGGTCAGCACCAGCACGCCGTCGCCGGCATCGAGCTGCTCGAGCAGCTCCTGCCCGCGCAGCACGAGGTCGTCCGGGTCGTCCTGGCGCCACACCGAGAGCGTCAGCACCTGCGCCGGTGCGCCGCCGAGGATCTGGGATGCGCTCGCGAGCAGCGCGGTGCCGATCTCGCCGTGCGTGACGATGAGCACTCCGATCATTTGAGCTGCTTCTCCAGCGCGGTGATGAAGGTGCCGGCGACGTCGTAGCCGCTCTGGTCCTGGATCTCGCGGAAGCAGGTCGGGCTGGTGACGTTCAGTTCGGTGAGCCAGTCGCCGATGATGTCGAGGCCCACCAGCAGCAGTCCCCGCTTTGCCAGCGCCGGCCCCACGGCCGCAGCGATCTCGCGCTGGCGGGCGCTCAGCGGCTGCGCCACGCCCCGCGCGCCGGCAGCGAGGTTGCCGCGCGACTCGCCGGCCTTGGGGATGCGCGCGAGCGCAACGGGCACCGGCTGGCCGTCGATCAGCAGCACGCGGTTATCGCCCGCCACGATCTCGGGGATGTAGCGCTGCGCCATCACCATGCGCCGGCCGCCCTGCGCCATCACCTCGACGATGACGTTGCGGTTCGGATCATCCACGCGCACGCGGAAAATGTTCTCGCCGCCCATGACGTCGAGCCGCTTCAGCACGACGTCCCTCTGCTCGTCGATGAACGCCTGGAGGCGCTCGGGCTCGCGCGTGACCAGCGTGGCGGCGACGAACGGCGCGAATTCGGCGATGGCCAGCTTCTCGTTGTGATCGCGGATGGCGTCGGGCGAATTGAAGACGCGGGCGCCTTCGCGTACTGCGGCGGAGAGCAGCCAGGTGGTCGCCACGTACTCGAGGTCGAACGGCGGGTCCTTGCGCATCAGCACGGCCGCGTAGCGCTTTAGCGGCCGCGTCTCGCTCTCGTGCGGCCGGTACCAGTCTTCGTCGTTGTCGGTGAGCGAGATGCGCACCGCCCGGGCGGCGACGCCGCTCTGGGTCCAATGCAGATGCGTCTGCTCGGCCGCCCAGATGGCGTGGCCGCGCGCCTGGGCCGCGCGCATCATCGCGACGCTCGAATCCTTGTACGCCTTGAGGGAATCGAGCGGATCGACGATGAAGAGGAGCGCGGCGGCCAACGCCTACTTGGCTTGCGACACCATGAACTCGATCGCGGCTCGCAGGTCCGCGTCCGAGAGCGACGCATTGCCGCCTTTGGGTGGCATCGC
>DASQIG010000022.1:0-5065 GCA_035631735.1 Burkholderiales bacterium
TCGGTGGTGCTCTACTTCGCCGGGGTGGTGCTCGCGTTCGTGCAGACGTGGATCTCGCTCGCCATCTACGTGCTGGTAGCGCTGATGTGGCTCGTGCCCGACCGGCGCTTCGAGCATCTCTTCGCCGAGCACAAGAGTTAGCGAATGGTCTTTCCCGCAGATTACGAGCGCTACGAAAGAGCGCGTCGTCTACTCGATAGCGGGAAGCCTTGGCATCTGCGCGAAGCCTATGAGCTTTATGAGCAATTGGCCCGGGAGGGCGATCCGAATTGCCAAGTCTTCGTCGGATGGATGTCTTACGAAGGGCGTGGAACCAACAAAGACGAAAAGCTGGGCCTAGAGTGGTTTCGCAAAGCCGCTGCCGTTGGTTCCCCCGCCGGCGCTTTCTATTGCGGGCGGCACGCGGCAAAGCTCCGTAACTACGCAGAGGCGTTGCGCTTCTTTCATCAGGCGGCCGAAAAGCAATACGGCCCGGGGTTGTTGTGGCTAGGACTGGCACATGTTCGCGGCTACGGCGTGCCAGTGAACGACGAAAAGGGCATCGGCTATCTCAAGCGCGCTGCAGAAGCCGGTAACTTTTTCGCGCGGCGCGAGCTTGCATTAATGATGATCCGAGGCAAACTCGGCATCGCGAACATAGTCCTCGGCTTCCTCCTTCTCCTTTGTAGCGCTATCGCAGCCGTATTTCACGCTTTGTCCTCCAAAGGTCACTCTGAAAAGCTCATGGGTTGAGATCTCACGTGTCTCTACATAAGCCGTGATCGTCGTCCACCACCTCAACAACTCGCGCTCGCAGCGCGTGCTCTGGCTGCTCGAGGAGCTCGGCCTCGCCTACGACATCAAGCGCTACCAGCGCGACCCGAGGACCCTGCTCGCGCCGCCCGCGCTGCGCGAGGTGCATCCTCTCGGCAAGTCGCCGGTGCTCGCCGACGGCGAGGTGACGCTCGCCGAGTCGGGCGCGATCATCGAGTACCTGGTCGAGCGCCACGGCGGCGGGCGGCTGCGGCCGCCGGCCGGGACGCCCGAGCGCGTGCGCTATACGTACTGGCTGCACTTCGCCGAGGGCTCGGCGATGCCGCCGCTCGTGATGAAGCTTGTTTTCGACCGCATCGAGAAGGGGCCAATGCCGTTCTTCGTGCGCCCGATCGCGCGCGGCATCGCCGGCCGGGTAAAGAAGAGCTTCATCGAGCCGACCATCGCGCGGCAGCTCGACTACCTGGAGGCCGAGCTCGAGCGCCGCCCGTGGTTCGCGGGCGGCGAGTTCAGCGCGGCGGACGTGCAGATGAGCTTCCCGGTCGAGGCGGCCGCCGCGCGCGGCGGGCTGAACTCGAGCCGACCGCGGCTCATGGACTGGCTCGCGCGTATCCACGCGCGCGAGGCCTACCGCCGTGCGCTCGAGCGCGGCGGCGAGTTCTCGATCCTCACTTAGGAGGCCGCATGAGACTTAGCGCGTTCCTGATCGGCGTCTTGTTTTCCTTCGGCGCCATGGCGCAACAGCCAGAGAAGTGGGTGACGTCGTGGGCAGCGTCGGTGCAGGGCCCATATCCGGTCGGCAATCCGTCGGCGCAGCCGAACCTCGGGGTTGTCTTTCCGGCCCCGCAAAGCGGCGCGCGCGATCAGAGCTTCCGCATGGTCGTGCGCCCGTCGATCTGGGGACGCGAGGCACGCATCCGCCTCTCCAATGCGTTCGGCACCAGGCCGGTGACCTTTGACGCCGTACATATCGGCCTGCAGCACAGCGGGCCGGCGCTTCTGAAAGGAACCAATCGCCCGGTGCGTTTCTCCGGCCGTAGCGAGGTGACGGTGCCGCCCGGCGCATCGGTCTGGAGCGACGCGGTCGCCCTGCCCTTCGTGCGCGAGGCCGGCGATGCGCTCCTGCAGGGGCGCAAGCTCGCGGTGAGCTTCCATGTCGCCGGCGAGAGCGGTCCGATGACCTGGCACGCGAAGGCGCTGCAGACGTCTTACGTCAACGCGCCGGGCGGCGGTTCGCACGCCGGCGACGAGGGTGAGGCGCAGTTCCCTTACAGCAGCGCGTCGTGGTACTTCCTCGATGCCCTCGATGTGAAGGCGCCGGCCGGCACGCGGCTCATCGTCGCGTTCGGCGACTCGATCACCGACGGCACCGCCTCGACCATGAACGGCGACGACCGCTGGCCCGACGTGCTCGCAAGGCGGCTTTACGCGCAGCACGGCAACCGCGTCGCAGTGGTCAATGCCGGCATCGGCGGCAATCAGATCGCCGGTCCCGCCGAATATGGTCCCGCGAAGCCGTTTGCGGGCGGTCCGGCGTCCGGCCAGCGGCTCGAGCGCGACGTGACTTCGCTCTCCGGCGTCTCGGCCGTGATCTGGCTGGAAGGCATCAACGATTTCAGCAAGAACGGCAATGCCGCCGTCGAGACGGTGACGGGTGCGCTGCGCGAAGGCGTGGCGAAGCTGCGCGCCGGACTGCCCGGCGTGCGCGTCATCGGCGCCACAGTGGTGACCGCGCTTGGCTCCAGCAATGCGGCGCACGGTTTTCCCGAGCAGGACGAGAAGCGCAAGGCGCTGAATGCGTTCATCCGCAGCTCCGGCGTGTTCGACGCGGTGATCGACTTCGATGCCGTGGTACTCGATCCCGCGACCGGCGCCATGCGCGCCGAGTTCGTGCCCGAAAGCACCACCGGCGGTCCCGGCGACAAGCTGCACCCGAACCGCGCCGGTTACCTCGCGATGGGCATGGCCATCAACCTCAAGGCGCTGCCCGCGCCTGAATTGCGGCCCTGACCCCGAATTGATCGCCCTCGCGATCCACGGCGGCGCGGGCACCATGGCGCGCCGCAAGATGACGTCGGCGCTTGCCGCGCGCTATGAACACGCGCTGGCGCAGGCGCTGGACGCAGGCTTTGAGGTTTTGAAGCGCGGCAGCGGCCTGGACGCAGTTTGCGCAGCGGTGGTCGAGCTGGAGGACAACGCGCTCTTCAACGCCGGCCGCGGCGCCTGCTACAACGCCGAGGAGCAGCACGAGCTCGACGCCGCGGTGATGGACGGCGCGACGCGACGCGCGGGCGCCGTGGCTGCGGTGAGCCGCATCCGCAACCCGGTGCTTGCGGCGCGCGCGGTGATGGAGAAGAGTCGGCATGTGCTGCTCGTCGGGCGCGGCGCCGAGCGCTTCGCGCGCGAGCACGGCATCCGCATGGCGTCGGCTTCGTACTTCGCGACGCGCTCGCGCCTGCTCGCGCTCAGGCGCCGCATCGTGGGTCACCACGGCACGGTCGGGGCGGTGGCGCTCGATGGCGATGGCCACCTCGCGGCAGCGACTTCCACCGGTGGCTATACCGGCAAGCTACCGGGCCGCGTCGGCGACTCGCCGCTGATCGGCGCGGGCACCTATGCCGACGAGCTGTGCGCCGTCTCCTGCACCGGGCTCGGCGAGGCGTTCATTCGCACGGTCACCGCGCACGACGTCGCCGCGCGCCTGCGCTACCGACGCCAAAGCCTGGCGCGGGCGTCAGCCGCCGCGCTCGCGGCGATCGCGGCGCTCGGCGCGGACGGCGGCCTGATTGCCGTGGATCGCCGCGGTAACATCGTCACGCCCTTCAACAGCGAAGGCATGTACCGTGGCGAGATCGACCGCCGGGGCCGACGCACCATCGCGATCTACTGAGCGCCATGTACGAAACCCGTGGTGAGCCGATCCTGCCGCGCGGGCGGTTCATCGTGCGGCTCGCGCAGCACAGCGCTGGCGCTCTCGCTCTGGTGGTGTGCTCGCTGTTCATCGGCATGGCGGGCTACGTCGGCTTCGAGCACCTGTCATGGCTCGACGCGTTCCTCAACGCGGCGATGCTGATGGGCGGCATGGGGCCGGTGAACAATCCCGTGACGCCGCCCGGCAAGCTCTTTGCCGGGCTGTATGCGCTCTATTGCGGGCTGGTGGTGATCGTCACGATGGGCGTGGTGCTCGCGCCGATCCTGCACCGGGCGCTGCACAAGTTCCACTGGAGAATGGATTACCCCAAATGAGCGAAATACACACGAGTCCCGATCGCGTAGTGTGGTTCGATCTGCCGGTGGCCGATCTCGCACGCGCCAGCCGGTTCTACGGTGCCGTGCTCGGCATCAAGCTGCACCAGGAGAAAGGGGGCAACATGAGCTTCGCGGTGCTCGAGCACGGACCCGACGGCAACGGCGGCTGCCTCATCCCGGACGCAAAGGACGTAAGCGCGGCCGGCATCCTCGTTTATATGAACGTCGATGGCCGCATCCGCGACGCGGTGCGCCAGGTGGAAAAGCACGGCGGCCGGGTGCTGAAAGCGATCGAGAGCATCGGTCCGCACGGCTTTCGCGCCATCGTGCTCGACAGCGAAGGAAACCGCATCGCGCTTCATTCCAACACCGACAAGTAAGGAGAACGGCCTATGAATCGGAGCCGCCCCGTGACCAAAGTAATCGCCACCCTGCTGCTCGCGCTGCCCGTCGCTGCGGGTGCGGCCGAGTACCTGGAGAAGACGCCGTTCCAGCTCTCGCGCGCCTTCTCGCCGGGCGTGGTAACCGAGGGCGGCAAGATCGTCTGGGTCGCGGGCCAGACCGCGACGCGCGACAACGCCGGCAACGACATCGCCAACAACTTCGAGGCGCAGGTGAGGCAGGTGTTCTCGCAGATCGACCAGGTGCTGAAGCGCGCCGGCGGCAGCCTCGCCAACGTCGTGGCCATGACGGTGTTCATCAAGGAGTCGCGCTACGGCGATCGCTTCGTCGAGCTGCGCAAAGACATGTTCCAGAACGGCAACTACCCGGGGAGTGCGCTCATCACGGTGACCAACTTCGCGCGGCCGGGAATCGAGATCGAGATCCAGGCGATCGGCGTGATCGGCGATCGCTGCTCGAGCGAGAATCCCTGCTCGGCCGAAGGACTGGCGAAGAAACGCTGATGAAGCGCGGCTGGCTGATCGCGGCACTCATCGTCGGCGGCTGCATCACGCCCGATGTCGTCACGCCCGGCATCGTGCGCGACATCGCGCCGAGCGGCCGGCTGCGCGCGGCGATGAACTACGGCAATCCGGTGCTGGTGCAGCGCGACGCGGCCGAG
>DASQIG010000023.1:0-2924 GCA_035631735.1 Burkholderiales bacterium
CGACGGCGCGCGCATGATCCGGACCGTGCGCGGGCTGGGCTACCACCTGTCGAGGGAGTAACGGTGGGCCGGCTCTTCTGGAAGATCTTCATCGGCTTCTGGCTCGCCCTCGTGACCGCCGCCGCCATAACCGGCACCGCCGTCTGGCTGCAGCACCATACCGAGGCCGCGCCGACCGAGCTGGCGGGCGGACCGCCCTCGCGACTCGCGACCGATCTGGCGGCGGCGACGCTCGCGCACGGCGGCATCGAAGCGCTGCGCTCGTGGATGCAGGAAGGGGAGTCCCGCCGCCCGGTGCAGGTCTTCGCGGTCGACGACCGCGGGCGTGACGTGCTCGGGCGCGAAGTGGCGGCGACGACGCTCGCCGCCGCGCGCGAGCTCGTCGAGCACGGCGAGGCGGGCGCGCGGCGCGTTGCCGCACCCGGCGGCGAAAGCTATCTCGTATTCGTCACCCGCGCGCCGGGAGGGCTGCGGCCGCCGCCACGTCCGCCCGGGCGCCCGCCGATCGCGCGCTGGGAGTTCATCGTCATCGGCATTGCCACGAGCCTCGCCTTCAGCGCGCTCCTCGCCTGGTACCTCACCCGCCCGATCCGCAACCTGCGCTGGGCGTTCGACGCCGCGGCCGCCGGGCGGCTCGAGACGCGCGTCTCCCCGCTGATGGGCCGCCGGCGCGACGAGATCGCCGACCTCGGGCGCGACTTCGACCGCATGGCGCTGCAGCTGCAGAAGCTGGTCTCGGCGCAGCGCCGCCTGCTGCACGATGTCTCGCACGAGCTGCGCTCGCCGCTCGCGCGGCTGCAGGCGGCGATCGGCCTCGCGCGCCAGGAGCCGGCCAAGGTCGAGCCCTCGCTCGAGCGCATCGAGCGCGAAGCGAGCCGCCTCGATCACATGGTGGGCGAAGTGCTGGCGCTCGCGCGCCTCGAAGGCGGCACCGCGACGCGCCCGAAGGAGCGCGTCGATCTCGCCTATCTCGCGGCGAACATCGCCGAGGACGCGCGCTTCGAGGCGCAAGCCGTCGGCCGTGCGCTTCGCTTCCACGCCGACGGCGATGCGCCGGTGACGGGCGACGCCGATCTCCTGCATCGCGCCGTCGAGAACGTAGTGCGCAACGCGGTGAAGTTCACGCGTGAAGGCACCACCGTCGAAGTGGACGTGCGCACGACCAAGAGCTCGGCCATCCTCACCGTCACCGACCAGGGGCCCGGCATCACCTCGGCCGAGCTGGCGAAAGTGTTCGATCCCTTCTATCGCGGCGAAGCCGGCAACGGCACGCCGGGATTCGGCCTCGGGCTCGCCATCGCGCAGCGCGCGATCGACACGCACGGCGGCACGATCCGCGCGGCGAACGCGCCGGGCGGCGGGCTGCAGGTCACGATCGAGCTGCCGCTCGCTTAACCCAGCTTTACGCTCGCCTAACGCGCCTTAACGGCGCGCGCGCTTAGGCTGCGCGCTCCTCCCTGTAGCACCTTTCGGCACGCTGTCCTCCCCCTGTGGCGCGTGCCGCTTCTTTTTTCAGCGGCCGGTGCGCAGCGCAGACACATCGTGTTACGAGTCGTTTACTTAGCTTTGCTCAACCTAACCGGCGGTTGACGGCGCTTTACGCGCTCGGGCGCCAAGCTGCGGGCTCTTCATCAGGAAAGGAGTTCCCAGATGTACAGAAAAGCAATTGCCGCATTCGCGTTCATTGTTTCATCGGGCGTCGTGCACGCGCAAAGCGCCGACAAGGCGGGCTGGTACGCCGGGCTCGACCTCGGCCGCAGCCGGCTCGGCATGAACGGCGGCGATGTCGACGGCGCGCTCGCCAACCAGGGCATCGCCTCTGCGACGAGCCTCGACCAGACCGACACGGCCTTCGGCGTCAACGGCGGCTATCGCTTCAACCGCTACTTCGCGCTCGAGGGTGCGTACGCGCGGCTCGGTAGCTTCGATTACAGCGCACCCACGGGCACGGACACGATCGACGGCAAGTTCAAGGCGAGCGCGCTCTCGCTCGCCGGCGTCGGCATCTACCCGCTCTCGGCGCAGTGGTCGCTCTACGGCAAGGCGGGCCTTGCGCGCACCGACGCCAAGCTCGAAGCGAGCTCCGAGAGCGGCGCCACGCCAACCGAGAACACCTCGCACACCGGCACGGGCCTGCTCGTCGGCGCCGGCGTCACCTACGACTTCGACGGCGGCTTCTTCGCCAAGGCGGGCTGGGACCGCTACAGCAAGGTCGGCGACAGCACGACCGGCAGCGGACCGATCGATCTCTACCTGCTCGGCGTAGGCATGCGATTCTGAACGTGGAACATCCCTTCATCGCCCTCACCGCGGTCTTCTTCCGGTCCGGTGAGGGCTATGTCGGCTTCGTCGAGGAACTGCCCGGCGTCAATGCCTACGGCCGTACGCTCGCCGAAGTGCGCCATACGCTCATCAAGGTCGCGGCGGTTGTCTTCGATGAGCAACGCCGCGGCACCGAGGAGTTCATCGCCGGCAAGGACTACGTGCGCGAGCCGGTAACGATCGCCTGCCAGATGCGCGCGGGCGAGTACGGGAAATCGAGCTGATGTATCCCGAGCGGGCGCAGTGCATCGATCACCGCGTTGGCGAGCGTCGGGATCGCGCCCGTGGTCCCGGCTTCGCCGGCGCCTTTGGCCCCGAGGAGATTGGTTGGGGAAGGTATGCAATGCTCGTAGAGCTGCGCGCTGATGATGATGTCGGGCCGCGGCATGGCGTAGTCCATGAATGAGCCGGTGAGCAACTGCCCGTTCTCGTCGTACACGCAGTGCTCCATCAGCACCTGGCCGATGCCCTGCACGATGCCGCCGAAGGTTTGACCTTCCAGTAGCACGTGGTTGATCACTCTCCCGCAGTCGTCCACGGCGACGTAGTTCACGATGTCGATCACGCCGGTGTCCGGATCGATCTCGACCTCGGCGACATGC
>DASQIG010000024.1:0-5141 GCA_035631735.1 Burkholderiales bacterium
CTTGAACGGATGCATGTTCACGGCGCGCAGCAGCACCTGCTCCTTCGTGCCGTCGAGCGCAAGCGTCAGGATCGACGCGTGGAATTTCTCGTTCCGCAGGTTCTGGTACAGAGCCTTGTGGTCGAGCTCGATCGTGATCGCTTCCCGGTCGCCGCCGTAGACGATGCCGGGCACCCGGCCCAGGCGGCGCAGGCGGCGGCTCGCACCCGTTCCCTGCGCTTCGCGCTTACGCGCGCTGATTTCGATTGCCATTTCGCTTTGCTCCTCGTTAAAGCCGATCCCGCGACCAGGCATCGGCGGGGTTGAAAATCGTTTCCTATTCGATGAACAACGAGCTGACCGACTCCTCGGTGTAGATGCGCAGGATCGTCTCGGCGAGCAGGCCGGCGACCGACAGGCTGCGGATTTTCTTGCAGGCACGCGCGTCTTCGCCCAACGGAATGGTATCCGTGACGACCAGCTCGTCGAGCGGCGAAGCGGCGATGCGCTCGACCGCGCCGCCCGAAAGCACGGCGTGCGTGCAGTACGCGACCACCTTGGTCGCGCCCTCTTCCTTCAGCACCTGGGCGGCCTTCACCAGCGTGCCCGCGGTGTCGACCATGTCGTCCATGATCACGCAGGTGCGGTCTTTCACCTCGCCGATGACGTTCATCACCTCGCTGACGTTGGCGCGCGGGCGGCGCTTGTCGATGATGGCAAGGTCCGATTCCAGGCGCTTCGCCAGCGCGCGGGCGCGCACTACGCCGCCGACGTCGGGCGAGACCACGATCAGGTTCTCGTAGCGCTGCTTCCAGACGTCGCCGAGCAGCACCGGCGCGGCGTAGATGTTGTCCACCGGGATATCGAAGAAGCCCTGGATCTGGTCGGCGTGCAGATCCATCGTCAGCAGGCGCGCGACGCCCACCGACGTGAGCATGTTCGCGACCACCTTGGCGCTGATCGCGACGCGCGCCGAGCGCGGCCGGCGGTCCTGGCGCGCGTAGCCGAAGTACGGGATGGCGGCCGTGACGCGTGCGGCGGACGAGCGCTTCAGCGCGTCGATCATCACCAGCAGCTCCATCAGATTGTCGTTCGTCGGCGCGCAGGTCGATTGCAGGACAAAAACGTCCTTGCCGCGCACGTTCTCGAGCAGCTCGACCATCACTTCGCCGTCGGAGAACTTGCCGACGATGGCGCGGCCGAGCGACAGGTTGAGATGCTTGGCCACCTCCTGCGCGAGGCGCGCATTGGCATTGCCAGTGAACACCATCAGCCGGTCGAGCGCGGCGCTGTTCATCCCGGTGTTCATCGCGGTCATAGTAATGGGCTGGGGAGGAAGGATTCGAACCCTCGTATGCCGGAATCAAAATCCGGTGCCTTAACCAGCTTGGCGACTCCCCAGTTGTTCATTCGGCCCAGTCGTGCAGCGGGTGACGCTCCAGCCCCCGCGCGACGAATCCGCTCATGGCCGCAGGCAACTGGGAGTGCACCGCTGTTGCCTCGGCTGCGGCAGCGAATTCGGCGAAGAGGCATGCTCCGGAGCCCGTCATGCGCGCTTGCGGGCATCGTTGCCTGAGCCACGCGAGCTGCGCTGCCATCTCGGGATAACGGGCGACGACCACGGCTTCCAGATCGTTCACTCCCTGCCCCGAGAAAAAGGGCGGTATTGTGAGTCGTTTGGACCGCCCTGTCAACGCGAACGAGAAGATTTCCTTCGTGGAAACCGCGACTTGCGGCGTGATGACGAGGTACCAGGCGGAGGGCAGCGCGAGCGCGGTGAGCCGCTCGCCGATGCCCTCGCCGAGCGCGTTGCGGCCGTAGATGAAGAACGGCACGTCGGCGCCCAGTTGGGCGCCGAGCTCGAGCAAGCGTGCGCGGGGCAAGCGCAGGTTCCACAGCCGGTTGAGCCCGAGCAGCACCGTGGCGGCGTCGGATGATCCGCCGCCGAGGCCACCACCGACGGGAAGCTGCTTCTCAAGCGCGATGTCGGCGCCGAGCCGGGACCCGGCTGCCTGCTTCAGCAGCCGGGCGGCGCGGAGGCACAGGTTGTCGTCGCCGAAGGGGCCCGTGAAGCGCAGCCCGCCATCCTCACGAACTGACAGGCGCACGCGGTCGGCGCGCTCGATGAGGCGAAACACGGTCTGGAGCTCGTGGTAGCCCGCATGTTCCCCTTTGTCGCGGCGGCCGAGCACGTGCAGGAAGAGGTTGAGCTTGCCCGGCGCCGGAAGCTCGCTCACTTCCATGCGGTGATCGCGAGGCGCAGCTCGACGCCCTCGTAATTGAGGCGCATGAGCGACGGGCGCTCATCGCCGTACGCCAGGTAGTCGACGTGCCAGCCGCGCTGATCGAGCGATTGCAGCTTGCCGTCGGAGGCCTTCACCTCGCGCGCCGGCAGGCCGGGTGAGGGGCGGCCCTGCACCCAGTCGGCCAGGCCCTCGAGCGGCAGGCGAAAGCCGAGCGTGCGCTCGGTGAGCGACTCGGCGTCGGGCGCACGGTATTGCCGACCGTCGGCGGTGGTGAGCTGAACCGCCTCGCCCTCGCGCACGATGCGCGCGACGCCCTGGCCCATGGGCGTGGTGATGAGCATCTCGTCGCCGCTTGCCGCGTGACGCCACTGGAGGTTGCCGGTGAAAGCGTCCTTCGCGTAGCGCGCGGCGATGCGGCCGAGGAGCTCGAACTCGACCGTGGCCGGCGGTTTCAACTCGAGCTGGGCGCAGGCGGCGGCGAGGAGCGTCGCGGCCGCCGCGGTTGCTGCGACGGCGCGCTTCACTTCTTCAGGCGCTTGATGGTCTTGAGCAGGGTCTCGTTGTCCGGCGCGGTCTTGAGCGATTCCTGCCAGACGCGGTTCGCTTCGCCGCGATTGCCCAGGACCCACAGCACCTCGCCCAGGTGCGCGCCGATCTCGGCGTCGGGCCGGCCGTCGTAAGCGCGCTTGAGCGTCTGCGCCGCGGCCTTGAGGTCGCCCTCGCGATACTGCACCCAGCCGAGGCTGTCGATGATGAACGAGTCCTCGGGCGAGAGCTCCAGCGCTTTCTCGACCAGCTTGCGCGCTTCGCCCAGGCGCGTGTTGCGATCGGCGAACGAATAGCCGAGCGCGTTGTAGGCGTGGGCGTGATCAGGCTTCACTTCGATGAGCTTGCGCAGGTTGCGCTCGAGCACGTCGTACTTCTCGAGCTTCTCGGCGGTGAGCGCGTAGTCGTAGAGCAGCTCCGGCTGCTCGGGCTCCGCCTTCAAGGCGTCGGCGAGAAGATCGAAGGCCGCCTTGTTCTGGCTGGCGTCGCGCAGCAGCTGCGCCTCGGCGACCGTGAATTGCACTTCCTGGCCGGGATGGTCGGCGGCCGTCTTGCGCAGGTACTCGCGCGCGGCCTCGAGCTTGCCTTCCTTGGCGATCGCGTTGGCGGTACGCAGCCGCGCCGGCAGCGCGTGCTCGCCGTCCTGGATCTGGTCATACCACTCGATGGCGCGCGGCCACTGCTTCTGCTCTTCGGCGATCTGGCCGAGGATGTAGCGCGCGCCGTCCGGGTCGCGATACTCGGGCGCCGAGACGAGGCGCTTCATGTTCTCCTCGGCAACCGCATAGTCCTTGACCTGCAGGGCGAGGATGCCGACGGTGTAAATCAGCTCGGTATCGCCTGGGTTCGCGGCGAGCAGTGCGTCGAACTGCTGGCGCGCCTCGGGCATGCGCTGGTCGGCGACGAGCGCGCGCGCATAGGCCAGGCGGCCGGGCCGCGACTGCGGATTCTTCGCAACGAAGTCGGCGAGGCGCTTCGCGGCCTGCGCGGTAGAGCGCTTTTGCAGCACCTGCGCCTCCAGCATCGCCGGCGCTTCCCATTCCGGCCGAATCTCGGCGGCGCGGCGTGCCTCGGCGAGCGCCTGCGGGTCGTCATCGGCGAGCGCGGCGGCTTGCGCGGTGGCGAAGTGCGCGGGCGCGAGCTCCGGATGCCGTGAGGCAAGCTTCTGCACGACGCGCAAGTTCGAGCGCTTGTCCGGATTGCCCGCGAGCAGGCGATTGATCTGCAGGTAACCGCGCTCCTGGTCCACGCCTTCGGTGTTCAGGAGCTTGGCAAGGTAGGGCTCGGCCTCGTCAACCTTGCGCGCCGAAACCAGCAGGGAGGCCACCACGCTCAGCGCAGCGGCCGATTGCGGCTCGATGTCGTACCAGGTCTTCGCCGCGTCGAGCGCAAGGTCGTTCAGCCGGCCCTGGCTCGCGACTTCGACCGCACGGCGCGCGATGCGCGGGTCGCGCGTGCGCCGGGCGAGCTCGAGGTAGGTCTTGGCGGCGAGCGCGTAATCGCCGCGCTGCTGCGCGATCTCGCCGAGCAGCATGTCGTAGAGCTCGGAGTCATCGTCCTTGGAGGGCTGAGCGAACGCGGCGGCATGAAGCCCGAGCGCCGCGACTGCGATGGGAAGAAGCAAGCGCTGAATCATGGGGATTCGACCGATCTTAGGTATATTTGGTGCTGCGCACAAGCAATTCTCCTATAGATGCCTGAACTTCCCGAAGTAGAAGTGACGCGCCGCGGCCTCGCGCCGCAGCTCGCGGGGCGCGTCATTTCGGCGGTCGAAGTGCGCGAGCCGCGGCTGCGCTGGCCGGTGCCGCAAGCTGTGCGCAAGCTTGCCGGGCGCACGGTGCGCGCGGTGCATCGGCGCGGCAAGTACTTGCTGGTCGATTGCGGCGACGGCCATTTGATACTGCATCTCGGCATGTCCGGCAGCCTGCGCATGCTGCCGCCGGGTACGCCGGCGCAGAAGCACGATCATTTCGATCTGGTGCTCGGCGATCGCCTGCTGCGGCTGCGCGATCCGCGGCGCTTCGGCGCCGTGCTCTGGACAGCCGATGATGTCCACGCGCATCCGCTGATCGCGAATCTCGGCGTCGAGCCGTTGTCGCGGGCGCTCGACCCGGCACGACTGCACGCGCTTACCCGCAAGCACCGCGCGCCGATCAAGCAGTTCCTGATGGACGGCCGGCGCATCGTCGGCGTGGGCAACATCTACGCGAGCGAGAGCCTGTTTCGCGCCGGCATCGATCCGCGCACGCCGGCGAGCCGCCTGTCGCTCGCGCGCTGCGCCCGGCTGGCGAAAGCGATAAAGCACACCCTGCGCGCGGCGATCCGCGCCGGCGGCTCAAGCCTGCGCGACTACGTCGCCGCCGACGGCGA
>DASQIG010000025.1:0-5036 GCA_035631735.1 Burkholderiales bacterium
GAGGGCGGCGATGATGCCGATCGCGAGCGAGCCGATCAGCGCCCAGCCGACGAAGCCGGCGACCGCGCCGACGATGCCCGCGCCGGGAAAGCGCCCAAAGATCGCGCGCAGCACGCTGCCGCCGATCGCCACGAAGACGAAGAGCGCGAACAGCCACTCGGGGTGCAGGGTGCGGGAGTGCTCGACGCCATGCGCCGCCGGCGGCGGCAGCTTCTCGCCCTCGACCACGCGCATGACGCGGTCCATGCCGGCGCGGATGCCGCCGTAGAAGTCGCCCTCGCGGAAGCGCGGCACGATGTCGTTGTCGATGATGCGCTTGGCGATGGCGTCGGGGAGCACGCCCTCCAGGCCATAGCCCACCTCGAAGTGCAGGCGCCGATCGTCCTTCGCGACCACCAGCAGCACGCTGTCGTCCACGCCCTTGCGGCCGAGCTTCCACGCTTCCTCGACGCGTACCGCGTACTGCTCGATCGTCTCGGGCTGCGTGGTGGGCACGACCAGCAGCGCGAGCTGCGCGCCTTTGCGGGCCTCGAACTCGGCAAGCGTCTGCTCGAGCGAGGCGCGCTGCTGCGCGCTCAGCGTGCCGGTGAGGTCGGTGACGCGCGCCTTGAGCGGCGGCACGTCCGCCGCCAGCGCTGCGATCGACCAGAGCAGCGCGATGAGAAGCCGGAGCACGCGGTTACTTCTTGGTGCCGAAGTCCACCGCCGGCGGCTTGGCGAGCGCCTTTTCGTCCTCGACGGTGAACTGGGGCTTGGGCTTGTAGCCGAAGACCATCGCGGTGAGATTGACCGGGAACTGGCGGACGAACGTGTTGTACTCCTGCACCGCCTTGATGTAGCGCTGGCGCGCCACCGCGATGCGGTTCTCGGTGCCCTCGAGCTGCGCCTGCAGGTCGCGGAAGTTCTGGTCGGATTTGAGCTGCGGGTAGTTCTCCGCCACGGCGAGCAGGCGCGACAGCGCGCCGGTGACCTCGCGCTGCGCCTGCACGAACTGCTGGAAGGCCGCCGGGTCGTTGACCAGCTCGGGCGTGGCGTTGATCGAGGTCGCCTTGGCGCGCGCCTCGGTGACGCCGAGCAGCACCTGTTGCTCCTGGGCGGCAAAGCCCTTCACCGTGTTCACCAGGTTCGGGATCAGGTCGGCACGGCGCTGGTACTGGTTCAGCACTTCGGACCATGCCGCCTTCACCTGCTCGTCCTGCGACTGCAGCCGGTTGTAGCCGCAGCCGCCCATTAGCAATGCCGCTACAACGATCAGCACACGCCTCATGGGGGGCTCCGTTGAAAGAGGGCGAAATATAGAGCAGGAACCGCCCGTGCCGCGAAAAGTAACTAGCTCGCTGGGTTTTTCTTCGGCCGGCCGGGCCGGTGCGTGACGCGGAAGATCTTGAGCGGCGGGACGGGCGGCGGATTCTCGAGGAACCTGCAGTCCGACTCAGTGGGCATCGAGAGCAGCGCGCCGATCCGGTTGCCGTCGACGAACACGTTGTAGCGCAGCATGTGCGCCGAGCTGGGGATGGGCTGCGCGATGATCTCGTACTTGCCCACCATGAACCGTTTGCGTTCCAGGGTGGGTATGCTCATGCTCGCGTTTATACCATATGAGTACCAAACCCCGCCCCAAGAGCGCGCTTAAGCGCGCACCGGCGCGCCGGCGGCCGCGCAAGGCAAGAGCGCTGTCGCGCGGCCTGAGCGCCGCCGAGTGCCGGCTCGATACGCTCTCGGGCGACGCGAGCTCCGTGAAGACGCGTATCGAGAACGAAGGCGGCTTCGTGCTCGGCTACTACAGCGATCCGCTGGGCAAGCAGCCGCTGATTGCCGCGGTGCTGCCGATCGACGCGATCGAGCCGACGCCGTTCCAGCGCGATCTCTCGCAGGCGCATCACCGCCGGCTCGCCGATGTGCTCGACCGCACCGGCATGTTCCTCGATCCGATCATCGCGGTGACGGCGCCGGAAAAGGGTTTCTGGACGCCCAATGGGCGCCATCGGCTGGAAGCGATGCGGCGCCTGGGCGCAAGAGCCATCACGGCGCTGGTCGTGCCTAAACGCGAAGTCGCGTGGCAGATCCTCGCGCTCAACACCGAGAAAGCGCACAACCTGCGCGACAAGTCGCTGGAAGTGATCCGCATCTTCCGCAACCTGATGGACGAGCGCGCGCAGCAGACGGAGAAGGACGTTTCCTACTATCTGGAGGAGCCGTCCTTCGTCACGATGGGATTGTGCTACGAGCGCAACCCGCGCTTCGGCGGCGCCGTCTACAACTCGTTCGTGCGCCGCCTGACGGAGTTCTCCGATGCGCCGCTCGCCAAGGCGTTGCGCGAGCACGAGAAGACCGCGGAGAAGCTGCTCGAGCTCGACGAGCGCGTGAACGAGGTGGTGAAGAAGCTCAAGGCGAAGGGCTTCGTCAGCCCGTATCTCAAATCGTTCGTCATCGCGCGTTCCAATCCATTGCGCTTCATGAAGGAGCCGCCCGCGCTCGAGGATCTCCTCAATACGATCCGCGGCAGGGTCGAGCGCTTCAATGTGGACAAGGTGAAACAGGAAGACATCGTCGCGAGCGGCGGCGCGCCCGACGAAGATTAATTACATACCTGTCCCCGATTTCAGCGCTTTTGCTCGCATTCCTCCGCGGTGCGCGAGCAGCGCTCCTGGCAGGCCTGCACGTCAGGCGCCTCGGTGTTGGTCTTGCGGCAGTTGGCGACGCAGCTGCTAAGCGCCGCCTTGCAGCTCGGCGGCTCGTCGGGCGCCAGCAGCAGGTTCTTGTAGGCGTAGTAGCCGCCCGCGACCAGGATCGCGAGCACCACCAGCGAGCCGAAGGTGCCGAGCCCGCGCTGCGGGCCGCTCACTAAAGCTTTACCGCGCGCTGGATCGCCGGGCGCGCCGCCATCTCGTTGCCCCAGCGCTCGAGGTTCGACAGGCCGGCGAGCAGCTCGGGGAAGGCGCCCTTGGTGCGCCAGTAGCCCGCGTAGAGCGAAAGATCGGCGATGCTGAACTCCTCGCCCGCGGCGTGCTTGCGCTTCGCGAGCCAGTCGTTCCAGACCTTGAAGAAGCCCTGCAGCCGCTGCTTGAACATGTCACCGGCCGCGGCGTACGGCGCCGGGTCCTTTGCGCGCACGCAGGCATTGACGGACCCGAAGCCGGGAGTGATGTCGGTCGAGGCGCTCATGTACGCCTCCCACATCGCGGCGCGCTTCGCCGGATCCTTGGGAATGAACTTGCCGGCCTTCTCGGCGCAGTAGACCAGGATGGCGCTCGATTGCGCCAGCGTCACCTGCTTGCCGCCCGGGCCTTCGTTGTCGACGATCACCGGGATCTGCCCCATCGGGTTCAGCGCCAGGAACTGCGGCGTCTTGTGCTCGCCTTTGGCGAGGTCGATCGGATGCCAGCTGTACTTCAGGCCGCATTCCTCGAGCGCGATGCGCGCGCGCATGCCGTTCGAGGTGCCGGCGGCGTAGAGATCGATCATGGTGTCCTCCGCTTGGAAAGCCCGAGTTTAGAGGAGCCGCGGGCCGAAGATGATGACGCCGATCAAAACGGCGCCTGCCACGGCGAGCAGGACCGCGCCCGCGGCGATGTCCTTCGCCTTGCCGGCGAGGGGATGAAAGCCGGGCGACACCAGGTCGGCAAGCCGCTCGAGCGCCGTGTTCAGCCCCTCGGCCGCCCAGACGAGCGTGCTGGCGCCGATGACCGCGCACCATTCGAGCGCGCTGAGCGAGAAATAGAGGCCCGCCACCAGCACGGCGAGCGTGGCACCCGCGAGCACCTGGCAGTTGCGCTCCGCGAGCATGAAGCGCACGCCGCGCAGCGCGTAGCGCACGGCCGCCACCGCCTTCGAAGGCATGCTCTTTGCTCCATGACACCGAATCAGCCGCAGTCCCAATTTGGCAGCACGAGCAACGATATGCGCGAGTTCACGACCGAGCAGGCCGAAGATGGGAAATCCGGAGTCTCCCCCGCGGAAGCGGGGACGATTGGCGCGCCTGTCGTCAAGCAGTGACGGCGCTTTTCGGCGGCCAGCGCTACTCGATCAGCCCGGTCACCGGTAAGAGCCCCGGCTGGCTTGCCGACGCGTCGGTACGCACCACCTGGTTCTTCGCCTCGCAGTGCTGGCAGAGGCAGAAGTAACTTCCGTCGCACGTGCGCTCGTACGTTTGCACGAACTGCTGGGCGAGGGGCATGCGGTGGGGGATGCTCGCGCGGCGCGCATTACCGGTCAACCGCGGCAGCGAGCTTTCGCGGCACAATTACCCATCCGTCCTTTCACGCTCCATGTTGCGGATGACGCACTCGCCGACCTGCGCGAGCGGTTGGCGCGCACGCGCCTTCCGGACGAGCCGCCGCTTGCCGTGTGGTCGACCGGCACGAGCCGCGACTACATGCGCGAGCTTGTCGTTGAATGGCGCGAGCGCTTCGGCTGGCGCGCGCAGGAAGCGCGGATAAATCGCTTCCGGCAGTTCAAGATTGCGCTGAGCGGCATCGAGTTGCACTTCATCCACGAGCCGGCACGGTCGCCGCACGCCATGCCGCTCCTCATCTCGCACGGCTGGCCGGGCTCGATCGTCGAATTCCTCGCGCTGATCCCGCTGCTTACCGAGCACTTCACGGTGGTGGCGCCCTCTCTGCCCGGTTACACGCTGTCGTTCACGCCGGGCCAGCCGCGCTTCGGCACCGAAGAGATTGCAGAGTGCTACGCCGGGCTCATGAGCCGGCTCGGCTACGAGCGCTTCGGCGTACAGGGCGGCGACTGGGGCGCGTTCATCGGCTCGCGGCTCGCCGCGCGCTATCCGGAGCGCGTGATCGGCTTGCATCTGAATCTGCTCGGGGTGCGCCGCGATCCGAAGATTCCGGCGACCTCGGCCGAGGAAGGCGAGTACCTGCGCCATCTCGCGCACTGGTTGAAAGAGGAGACGGGCTACCAGGCGATCCAGGGCACCAAGCCCCAGACGCTCGCCTATGGGCTCACCGATTCACCCGCCGGGCTCGCGGCGTGGATCGCCGAGAAATTCCGCACCTGGAGCGACGGCGGCATCTCGCGCG
>DASQIG010000026.1:0-3528 GCA_035631735.1 Burkholderiales bacterium
AGGACTGAAACGGATCTACTTTGTGGACCGCAGGGACAAATGCATGGGCTATTTCGCCGCGATCTCCCAGATTTTCCCCGGCGTCGTGAACCAGACGTTCTTCGCATTCCCAATATGCTGAAGCGCGCGGCGTAGGTGCCGCAACCGGTAAGGCTGGCCGACGATGTAGGGATGCAGCGCGATGCCCATGACGAGCGGCTGGCTCTTCGCCTGCGCGAGCATCTCGTCGAAGTTGTCGACGATCATGTCGGCGAAGTCGCGGGCGTCCATCTGCCGCGCGATGATCATCGGGATGTCGTTCAGCTCCTGGGGGTAGGGGATGGACCAGAGCTCGCCCGACTTGGTCTTGAATTTGGTGGGCTGGTCGTCGTGGCACCAGTTGAGGGTGTACTTGTAGCCCGCCTCGGCGAGCAGGTCGGGCGTGTCCACGCTCTCCGAGATCCAGGGGCTAAGCCAGCCGAGCGGCGCGGTGCCGGATTCTTTCCTGATGCGCTCGCGGCAGGCGACGAGCAGCGCGCGCTCCGCGTCGGGCGTCATCTCGCCCTGGCGCTCGGAGTTGGTGTGGCCGTGCGCGATGAGCTCGTCGCCGCGCTTCACGAATGCGTCGATCAATTCGGGGGCGTAGTCGTAGAGCGCGGTGTTGATGAGCGCGCCGACGGGGAGCTTCAGCGCGTCGAAGACTTCGAGGCAGCGCCAGACGCCGACGCGGTTGCCGTAGTCGCGCCAGGAATAGTTGAGGACGTCGGGCTCGGGAGACTGCGGGCCAAGGCGCGCGCCGTGACCTGTACCGAACTCGAAGTGCTCGATGTTGAAGCCGATGTAGACGGCGAGGCGCTTGCCGGCGGGCCAGTCGTAGTCCTTGCGCCGCGTGATCGCGGAGTAGGGGTAGCGGCCATGGGATTTGAGCTGGCGCTGCACCACTTCAGGGCCTGGCGAGGCCCGCGCGCACCAGGAGCCACTCGGCGCTGTCGTTCCACACTTCCATGCGCACGATCTTGCCGCGGCGCACGATGTAGCGGTCTACATACCGATTGCCCTCGAACGGCGTGCCGTCGGGCCATTCGCCATAGAGCGTACCGGTCTGGTAGACGACGGTCTCGTCGTCCGTGCCGCCTTCGGCGACATGGGTGGGGCCGAACTTCTTCTTCACCCACTTGTAGCGCCGGGCGTTGAAAGCGGCGCATTCGGCCGGGTCGCGCATCGGGCGGTTGCCGGTGAAGCGGATCTCGAATTCCGGGCCGATGTAGCGGCGCGCCCCATCGGGGTCGGGAATCATGAGCAGCCGCAGATATTCCTCGACCAGCTTCGCGGCCGGATGCATGGCGCCAGCCTAACATGGCATGCGACCTGCTAAGCTTTGCGGGTCCACTACGGGGAGGCTGCAATGAAACGCCTGTTACTCACGCTTGCGCTCGCCGCAGCGCTACCTGCGCTCGCCCAGGAAACCATCAAGATCGGCCTCGTCACCGCGCTCTCGGGTCAGTCGGCGCGCGCCGGCGAGGCGCTCACGCGCGGCCTGCAGGTCGCGATCGACGAGATCAATGCGAAGGGCGGTGTGCTCAGCGGCAAGAAATTCGAGCTCGTGCGGCGCGACGACGAGTCGATTCCGGCCAAGGGCGTGATCGCCGCGCGCGAGCTCTACTTCAAGGAGAAGGTCGCGGTGCTCTTCGGCGGGCTCGACTCGCCGGTGGCGCTCGCGATCGTGCCGATCGCGAACGAGAACAAGCTGCCGTTCATGGATCCGTGGGCCGCCGGCACGCCGATCACCAAGAACGGCGCCAAGGACAACTACGTGTTCCGCGTCTCGGCGGTGGACGAGATCGTCGACAAGGCGATGCTGCAGTACGCGCACAAGACCTTCAGCGCCCGGAGCTGCGGCATGATCCTCGTCAACAATCCATGGGGCGAGTCGAACGAGAAGGGCCTGCGCGCGGCGCTCGCCGAAAGGGGAGTTAAGGCGGCCGGCATCGAGAAGTTCGAGGCGAACGACATCGACGTCGTGCCGCAGCTCTCGCGCCTGAAAGCGGCGGGCGCCGATTGCCTGTTCCTCGTCGGCAACGTCGGGCCGTCGTCGCAGGTCGTCAAATCACTCGACCGCATGGGCTGGATGCCGCCGATCGTCTCGCACTGGGGTCCCGCGGGCGGGCGCTTCACCGAGCTCGCCGGCCCGAGCGCGAAGAACGTGCACTTCGTGCAGACCTACAGCTTTTTCGGCAGACAGACTGCGGTCGGCGCCAAGGTGCTGAAGGCGCTGATGGCGAAGTATCCGGACATCAAAGGCCCGGGCGACGTGACCCCCGCGGTCGGCGTGGCGAACGCCTACGACGCGATGATGCTCACCGCGCTCGCGATCCAGAACGCCGGTTCGACCGATGGACCGAAGGTGCGCGATGGGTATTACAAGATCGATCGCTACGACGGGCTCATCAAGACTTACAGCAAGCCTTTCAGCCCGCAGCAGCACGACGCGCTGAACGAGCACGACTACGTGTGGGCGCAGTTCATCGATAATCAGATCGTGCCGGTCGGCATGAAGCAGTAGCCGAGGCGAGGGAGAACAAGCGAGCGGCCGCCATAGCGCGGCCGTTTTCTTATCGGCCGCGGCTTTCAAAATAAATTACGTACTTAGTACGGAATTCATGATCGGTTCGGCGCTCATCTCGGGTCTCGGGCTCGGCAGCATGTACGGGCTGCTGGCGCTCGGCTTCTACGTTACCTACGCGGTGTCGCGCACGGTGAACTTCGCGCAGGGCAGCTCGATGATGCTCGGCGCGGTGTTCGCGTACACCTTCAGCGTGCGGCTCGGCTGGCCGTTCGTGCCGGCGGCGGCGATGGCGCTCATCCTCTGCGCGATCTATGGGCTGCTGGTCGAGCTCCTCGCGGTGCGGCCGTTCGCGAGCCGCGGCTCCAATGCCTGGCTCATGGCGACCGTCGCGCTCGGCATCGTCGCCGACAACACCGTGCTCTTCACCTTCGGCAAGGAGCCCCGCGGGCTCGCGCTGCCGTGGGCAAGCGCCTCCACCAGCGTGCTCGGCGTGCACGTGTCCGCGCTGCAGCTCGCGATTCCGGTGGTGGGCTTGGCGCTCGCCGGCCTGCTGCATGCGTTTTCCCGGCGGACCCGGCTGGGCAAGGCGATGCTCGCCGTCGTCCAGAACGCCGACGCGGCCCGCCTCATGGGCATCAACGTGCCGCTCGCGATCATGGCCGCGTACGCCGTATCGACGGTCTTCGCGGGCGCGGCCGGGATCATGATCGCGCCACTGTCCACCGTGCATTCGGATATGGGCACCGTGTTCGGGCTGAAGGCGTTCGCCGTCGCGATCCTCGGCGGCATCACCAGCGCGTGGGGCGTGATGCTCGCGGGGCTGATCTTCGGCGTCGTCGAGTCGCTCATCACCGCGCTGCTCGGCTCCGCGTATACGCAGATCCTCACCTTCACGCTGGTGATCGTCGCGCTCGCGCTCATGCCGCACGGCCTCTTCGGCCGCGCCGAGCTGAAGAAGGTATGAAGCTCGCGCTCCTGGTCCT
>DASQIG010000027.1:0-3591 GCA_035631735.1 Burkholderiales bacterium
AGGTCTCGCATCGTCGCGGGCGTGGCCGAGTCGCCCATGACGAACGCCGCATCGACTTGTCCTTTAACGAGCGCGTCCTGCGCCGCCTTGCCCTCGAGGTCGAGGAGCTTCGATTTGCCGCCCGCTTCGATGCCGTTCGCCTTGAGCAACGTCTCGGCGAGCACCCGCGCGCCGCTTCCGTCGCGGCCGACGGCGATGCGCTTGCCAGCAAGCTCGGAGAGGAACTTGATCGGCTGCGGCGCGCGGTAGAAGACCAGCACCGGCACGTAAAACACGCTGCCGAGCGACACCAGGTTGTTCACGTCGCCGAGGCCGGCGATCCCGCCCTGCACGAAGCCCACGTCCACCGTGAACTGCTCATCGCTCAGGCGCTTGAGATTCTCAAGCGACCCCTGCGACGGCAGGATCTTCAGCGCCACGCCCTGGCGCGCGAGGATCTTCGCGTAGCGCCCCGCGTAGACCTGGAACATGCTGCCTTCCGCGCCGCTTGTCATCACGATCGTGTCCGGCGGCGCCGGCTGCATGAAGTGCAGTGCGATCCACGCCACCACGATCAGCAGCAGCAGGAACGGCCCGTAGGTCAGCGCGGCGTCGCGCCACGAGATGCGCGAAATCCTGAAGCGCGGAATGAGCAGGTTTCGCACGCGAGCGAAGTCTATACAATCCGCGGCCATGCAAACGAGCGGCAGTCCGCTGCAGCTGCCGTTCGCCTTCTTCGCCTCCGGCGCCGCGGCGCTGCTTTTCGAGGTGCTCTGGTTTCGCGCCTTCGGCCGCGTGCTCGGCAACACCGTGTGGGCGGCGACGCTGGTGCTGACCGCGTTCATGCTCGGCATCGCGCTCGGCGGGCTGCTTGCCGCGCGCTGGGCACCGCGCATCCGCCATCCGGCGCGCGCGTTTGCCGCCGCCGAGGCCGTCGTCGCCTTGGGCGGAGCGGCGCTCGTCTGGGCGCTGCCGCTCCTGGAAGCGCCGGTCGGCCGCGGGCTCGCACCGCTCGCGGGCCAGCCGGCGCTCGCGATGAGCGTGCGCTTTGGGCTGCCGCTCGCCGCCATGCTGGTGCCGACGATTGCCATGGGCTTGACGCTGCCGCTGGGCGTACGCCTCCTCGCGCAGAAGGAGACGACGCGCGCGCTCGGTCTGCTCTACGCCGCCAATACGCTCGGCGCAAGCCTCGCGCCGATGCTCGCCGAGTACTACCTGATCGGCGCCCTCGGCCTGCGCGGTACCGCGCTCGCCGCGGGCGCGCTCGATCTGCTGGCGGCAGCGCTCGCGCTGCGCCTGGCGACGCCCACGATGCGCGACGCGACCCCGGCGACGAACGCTTGGGATCTTCGCCTGCTCGTTGCGGCGGCCGGCGCAGGCGCGCTCGCGCTTGCGCTGGAGGTCGTCTGGTTTCGGCTGTTGCTGCTCTACGCGCCTGGCACTGATGAGACTTTCGCCCTGCTGCTGATGCTGATGCTCGTGGGCATCGCCCTCGGCGGCCTCTTCGCCCCTTTGCTTGCGCGATGGCGTTGCGGCCCGATCGCGGCGGCCGCGAGCGTGGCGGTGGCGCTCGGCTATCTGCTCGCCTCGCGGGGCGCGGGACCGCGACAGGGAGATATCGTCTGGCAGGCTGCAGCGCTGATGCTGCCGGCTGCTATGCTATCGGGCAGTTTCTTCACGCTGCTTGGCGCCCAGATGCGCGGCTCGAGCGGCGATCCGCAGCCGGCGATCGGCCGCCTGACCTGTGCCAACACGCTGGGTGCCGCGGCCGGCGCTGCGCTTGGCGGCTTCACGCTGCTGCCTGGCCTGGGAATCGAGAAGAGCCTCTTCGCGCTGGCGGCAGGGTATGTCGTTCTCGCGGCACTTTTCGTGCGGCGCGGTGCGTGGTGGCCAACGGCTGCGTCGCTCGGCGCGGCCGCCGCGCTGCTCCTCTTCCCGTTCGGCCGCATGGCACGGCACCTTGACAACGCCGCCGCGATTTACAAGGCGGTGGACGGCGCCGTGGTGGCGCACGTCATCGAGGGACCGACGACCACCCTGCAGGTGTTGCGCGCCGACCGCTACGGCGAACCGGCGCGATGGCGCCTGGTCACGGACAACGTTTCGATGTCCGGCATCAACCGAGATTCCCTGCGCTACATGCAGGTCTTCGCCTGGTTGCCGCTCGCCTTGCATCCCGAGCCGCGGCGGGCGCTGCTGATCAGCTACGGCGTGGGCAACACGGCGCGCGCGCTGCTGGACGAGCCCGCGCTAAAGGAGCTCGCCGTCGTCGACCTGTCGCCCGAGATCCTCGCCGCGAGCCGCCTGGTCCACGGTCCGGCGGATCCGCTCGCCGACCCGCGCGTGCGCCTGGTGGTCGACGACGGCCGCCATTTCCTGCGCATGCGCGACGAGCGCTTCGACATCATCACCGGGGAGCCGCCGCCGCCGGCGATGGCCGGCGTGGTGAACCTCTACTCGCGCGAATACTTCATGGCGCTTGCGGCGCATCTGGCGCCCGGCGGCCTCGCCACCTACTGGCTGCCGGTGCGGCAGTTCCGGCCGGCGGGTGCGCGCGCCGTGATCGCGGCGTTCTGCGACGCGTTTCCCGACTGCACGCTGTGGAGCGGCACGAAGTACGAATGGGTTCTCATGGGCGGGCGCGAATTGCGCCACCGTGCATCGGCGAGCGGCTTCGCACGCCTATGGAACCGGCCGGAGAGCGCCGCGCGGCTCGCGGCGAGCGGCTTCGAGCATCCCGCGCAGCTCGGCGCCGCTTTCCTCGCCGATGCCGACGAGCTGCGGCGCTGGCTCGCAGGCGCCGCGCCGGTGACCGACGACCATCCGAAGCGCATGGCCACCGCCGACGTTTATTCGGAGGACACGTCGGACGAGTACGCCGCGCTGCTCGATCCGCGTGCTGCAGCGGCGAACTTCCGCGCTTCGCGCTGGATCGACTCGCTCTGGCCGAGCGAATTCTCCGCGCTCGCCCTGGAGTTCTACCGCGTGCAGTGGGTCTTCAACCAAGAGCTTCCCGCCAGCCCGGCCGCGAGGCTCGAGCACGTCGACAACTTTCTGCGTCAGACCAGGCTCGTCACCCCCGTGCTCTGGCTGCTCGACACCGACATGACGGAACTGGCGATCGTCGAGCGCCAGCGGAGTGCCGCGGGCGGAAAGCATTCTCCCGAGCATGCGTACCCGCTCGGTGTCGCCGCGCTCGCGAGCGGCGACTACGCTGACGCCGCCGCCTTGCTTGGCGAAGCCGCGCAGCGCGACCCGAAGCGCGCCGGGGCAATCGCCGCTTATGCCGCTTGCCGCGCCGGGTTGAACGCGCAGGCGCGGACCGTCGAGGCCGCCGATGCCTTGCCCCCTGCGCTGCGCTGCTGGAAGTAAGCGCCGTCAGCCTTCGCGCAGACGCTCTTCAAGCAACCAGTCTCGAAAGAGCGTTGCGTTCGGCGACAGCTTGCCCTTTGGCCAGACGAGATAGCTGGCGCCGTGGGCGGGCACGGCGAGCTTGAACAGCCGGACCAGCTTGCCGGCGCGAAGATCCGCCGCCGCGATGCTGCTTCGCGCGAGGGCGATGCCCCGGCCGTCCACCGCTGCCTGGAGCAGCAGGTTGGAGTCGGTGAAGAT